>JAUVQN010000118.1 GCA_030598125.1 Coriobacteriia bacterium
CGGCGCGTCGGCGGAAGTCGTCTCCCAGGGCCCGCTCTGGCAGTCCGTGCTCGACTTCGTCTTCGGTCTGGAGCGGTGAGCCGGGACGAGCGCGTCGTCGAGACGCAGCTCGGCCGCGTACCTCGCGCGCCGTGGAGGGTCGCCGCCAGGTGCTCGTCCGGCTACCCGCAGGTCATCGCGAGCCCGTCGGTGCTCGGCGACGGCGACCGGTTCCCCACGACGTACTGGCTCACCTGCCCGCACCTCGTCGCGTGCTGCTCCGTCCTCGAGTCCGCGGGAGCCGGGCAGGCATGGACCGAACGGGTCGCCGCTGACGACGCGCTCGCCAGCGCACTCGCCGACGCGGACGCTGACTACAGGCGGTGGCGGGCGGCGGAGAGCGGGGGCGCGGACGCGTGCTCGGACGTCGGTATCGCGGGCTCTCGCGATCCGCGTGTGGTGAAGTGCGTCCACGCGCATGCGGCGGCCACACTCGCTGGCGTCGACAGTCCCGTGGGGCACGCCGTTCTCGAGTCCGAAGGCGCAGAATGCGAGCACGAGGACTGTGCGGGTCTCCTGCTACAATCCGGGCGTGTGCCGGGTGTGGAGGGAGCGCGCATGACCGGGTCGGGGGCAAGCCGCAGCGCCGCTATCG
The DNA here is from genome assembly GCA_030598125.1 of Coriobacteriia bacterium. Lineage (GTDB taxonomy): Bacteria > Actinomycetota > Coriobacteriia > Anaerosomatales > JAUVQN01 > JAUVQN01. The sequence goes on from JAUVQN010000118.1 coordinate 635, forward strand.
ACATAGGCACGAACTCCACGCGGCTCCTCGTCGCCGACGTCTCCGGCGGTGAGGTGCGCGAGGTCGTCAGGCGCACGACGGTGACGCGTCTCGGTGAGGGCCTGGGGGAGACGGGACGCCTTTCCGAAGCGGCCGTGACGCGCACGAGCGACGTCGTCTCCGACTACCTCCGGGAGGCCGCCCAGGAGGGTGCCGCTCGCGTGCGCGCGGTCGCGACATCGGCGGCGCGGGACGCGGAGAACGGGTCGGAGCTGCTGGACTCGCTCGCGTCGCTCGGCATCGAACCGGAGATCATCGCCGGACCCCGCGAAGCGAACCTCTCCTTCCTCGGCGCTGCGTACGGGCTGCCGGCACAGCGGCTCCTCGTGTGCGACGTCGGCGGTGGCTCGACCGAGCTCATCGTGGGCTCCATCTCGGACGCGGAGACACCCGGCGTGGAGGTCGAGACGGCCAGGTCCGTGGACGTGGGATCGCGGCGCGTCATGGAGATATTCTTCGACTCGGATCCTCCCTCGGAGACCGAGCTGGACGCAGCCGCGGAATGGATCGCCGAGCAGCTCAGACCCTTCTTCGATGGACTGCGGGAGCACCCCCGCTCCATGGTCTCGGTGGGGGGCACGGCGACCACGCTGGCCGCCGTGCACCTCAAGCTCGACGAGTACGACTCCGAGTAGGTACACATGTCCGCGTTATCCGGGGCTGACCTCGCCGTGCTTCGTGAGGAGCTGTCGGGCATGACCGTCGAGGAGCGCAAGGGACTCGGAGGCATGGACCCGGCGAGGGCGGACGTGATCGTCGCGGGTGCGGCGATCATGGAAGCGCTCATCGGCCTGGCCGGGCTCGACAGGACCACGGTGAGCGAGCACGACATACTCTACGGACTCGTGCTCGAGGACGGATGAACCCGCGGTGACGGGGGCCGATGGCGGAAGTGGCAGACGCGGCGGACTTAAAATCCGCTTCCTTCGGGAGTGGGGGTTCGACTCCCCCTCGGCCCACCAGCGCCGGGAGGCGCGCGAGAGGTGTGATCGCGAGCGGTGACTGAAGCGGTCGAAAGCCTATACCGGTCCTTCGTGGACCAGGATCCGGCGGGAGCGATCACCGTCATCGAGAGTGCGCGCGCCGGCGGACTCGATCGCGAGCAGCTGTTCGCGGAGGTCTTCGTTCCGGCGACGGCCATGCTGGGGTTGGCGTGGGCCGAGTCCCGGATCGACGAGATGACCTTCACGCAGGCTGCGGTCGTCGCGGAGCAGGTGCTCTCGTTCGTCACTCCACAGGCGGCCGCGGCCGACACGGGCATCACCGTCGTCGTCGCCTGCATCGAGGGAGAGCTGCACGCGGTCACGCGCAACGTCGTCGTGGCCGCGCTCCAAGAGGCCGGCCACCGGGTCATCGATCTGGGTGTGGACGTCGGGCCTGGGACGATGCTCGAGAAGTTGGAAGAGACCTCGGCCTCCATCCTCATCGTCGTGGCCGAGCAGATGGGTACCGCCCAGGCGGTGCGGCGCGTGGTCGACCTCCTGGACGGCGTGGGGCGCCGGGACGTCGTGGTGCTGGTCGGAGGTGGGCCCTTCGCGGCAGACAGCCGTCTGGCGCGTTCAGTCGGTGCGAACGGCGTGGTCCGAGGAGCGGAGAGTGCTCTCACGGTCGTCGCGAGGGTCATCCGAGACCGTCTCGGTGGTGAGGAGTGATGTCGGCCAGGACCACGAAGGCGATGCTCGCCGAGGACCTCTCGCGGGCCGGCCGCACCGGCTCCGCGGTCGAGGCCTGCGTCGTCGCGCTCGAGGACGACCCGAACGACCCGATCGCGCACGCGCTCCTGGCGGAGCTGCTGTTGCGCGAGGACTTCTACGACCGCGCGATCGCCGAGGCGACGGAGGCCATCGAGTGCGATCCCTCGTGCGCGCCGGCCTACCTCGTGCTGGGGCTCGGCTATGACCGTCGCGGCGGGATGTGGGACCAGTCGGTGCTCGTCTGGCATGAGCTCGCCGAGGTCGTGCCAGACCTCGTGACGGCCCATGTCCAGCTCGGCGAGGCGTTCAGCGCCGCTTCCTTCGAGGGTGAGGCGATCGAGGCGTGGACGCGGGCGCTCGAGCTCGACCCGACCGAGCCGCGGGCCATGTATGACCTCGCCGTTGCGGCGCTCCGCCGAGAAGGTCCCGCGACGGCGCTGCCCGGCTTCCGGAGGGCTGGGGCGCTCGACCCGAGTCAGGACGAGCTCTTCCTCGACATCGTGGGCGTCTCCGGCAGCGAGCGAGTACCCCCCGTCGACGAGCTTCCCGACGATCGGGACGCGCGCCTCGAGGCCGCGGCCGTCTACGCGGCTCGCGAGGACTTCCTCGGTGCCACGGAGGTCGTGCGGAAGGTGCTGGACCGGGGTGCGGAGGATGCCCGCGCGCTGGCGCTCGCGGCCTACGCGTACGTCAAGCAGGAGGCCGACAACGAGGCGATGGCCTGCGCCCTTCGGGCGCTCCAGATCGCTCCGGATGATGCGGCCGCGCTGTACTGTCTCGGGGTCGTGTATGCGAAGCGGCCCGGCCTCTATCGTCAGGCCGCGCGCGCGTGGGCGACGCTCGCCTACGCGGTCCCGGAACACCCGATGCCCCACGTGCTGCTCGCGGAGGCGCTCGTGGGACTGCAGCGCTATGCGCGCGCTCGCGAGGCCTACCTCGTCGCCGTCCGGCTCGATCCCGCGTGCGTGCGCGCTCGCTTCGGACTGGCGGCGGTGTACGTGACCGAGGGGCGGCACGCGGAAGCGTCCTGGGAGATCAGGCGGGCGGCCTACTACGACACGAAGCGCAAGGACCTCTTCTGGAGGCTGTTCGACGACTACGTGGGCGGAGGGGAGGAGTAGTGGCCGACACGGACGGGACCGAGCGGGAGCCAAGGGGTCAGGCTGGACCGCCGCGCCGAAACCCGTCCTTCCCCGTGGGCATCGACTACCACCCGGTCGACGACGAGCGCCACTCGTGGGAGGACTGGTACGACAAGGACATCGAGGGCGACTTCGAGCGATTCCACGCGACGGGCCTGTCGCTCGTCCGCGTGTTCGTCTCGTGGCGCATGTACGAGCCGCAGGTCGGCCAGTACAGCGATGACGCCGAGGACCGGATGGACCGTCTCGTCGACGCGGCGAGGGCGTACGGGCTTCGGCTCGTCGTGGACCTCTTCGCCGACGACCCGCTGACCGAGCCCACTGCGGTTCCCTGGGGGGCCAAGCGGGATCCGCGGACCGATCCGTACATGATCCAGCGGGAGGTCGCGCTCGTGCAGCGGATCGTAGGCAAGCTGCGCACCGAGCAAGCCGTGTTCGCGTGGGAGCTGGCGAACGAGGCCTTCTTCGCGCGGTTCACCGCCTCGGAGGACCTGCTCGCCTGGGTGCGCGCACTCCGGGAGGCCATCCGCGAGGTCGACACCGAACGCCCCATCCTTCTGCCGCTCGATCCCGAGACGTTCATGCACGCGACCGGCATCGACGCGACGGCGGCGCTCGACGAGTGCGAGATCGTCGCGAGCCACGTCACCGCGCCGTACCGCGGCTATGCGGCCGAAGGGCCCATCACGTCGGGGCCTGCGACGTATCTGTCGTCGTTCCTTCTGCGGAACGCCTCGCGCGAGTTGCCCTTGCTCATGGACGACATCGGCGTGACGACGCTCGAGCAGTCCCTGTCGGAGGAAGCGGTCCATCTGCGCGGCTGTCTCTACTCGGCCGTGATGAACGGAGCCGCGGGGGCGATCGCGAAGCGCTACCG
>JAUVQN010000141.1 GCA_030598125.1 Coriobacteriia bacterium
CCATGGCCGAGGCCGGGGCGATCTCGGCGGCCTCGACCATGAAGGTCGCGGTCGTGCAAACGGAGACGGCTCGGAACACGGTGAACTACGAGGGCCGGGCCCTCAACAAGCTCAAGTACGACGACCGGGTCGGTGCCGTGGTCGAGACACTCTCCGGCGAGTTCGATGTGACCGTCATCGGCGACGGTGGACTGGGCAATCTCGCCGAGCTCTCCAAGTACGATGTCGTCGTCGCCCCGCGTCTGCTCACGACGACCGCGAAACAGCGCTGGGCGATACGCGAGTACGTGACGCGTGGCGGAGGCTTCGTCGGTTCCTTCGGCGCATCGCGCTGGGACTACGTCTCGGGGCGCAGCCCGCATCCCTACGAGCCGATCATCACGCTCTGGCAGTTCTCAGACTCGTGGGACATGTCGCGCGCGTGGGAGTGGGGCGAGGTCTCCGAGTTCTACCAGGTGAAGTTCAACAACGATCCGCTGATGTACGGCGGCTACCAGGTCGGATCCAGCTCGGCCGCGCATCCGATCACCACGTGGACGAAGCAGGACCTGGGCGTGAGCTCGCTCTCGATGGGCGCGAAGCTGGGGGACTACAACGAACTGGCGTTCACGATGCCTGGCAACGCGAACGTCACGCCGCTCCTCACGTACTCGACGAGATCGAACAGCTCGTCCGCCGATGACGGTGCGCACGGCTCTATGGCCGGCTGGGCGGCGCCGTACTACTACGGACGCGTCGTGTACTTCGGCTTCCAGCTCCACGACCTCATGTACTCCGACCTGCACGCTGACTACAACACCCGCAAGACCGCGCAGCGTTTCATGGTGAACGCGGTCAGGTGGGCCGGGTCGACCGCCGTGTATGGCGGCGTCATCAAGCGGCCGGAGCTCAGTGCGAACGCGTGGTTCACGCGCGGCAAGCTGTACGTCAACGAGACTGTGAAGAACGCGGGCAACGTGCAGCTCAGGGGCCGCCTGATGGTCCACGTGTACGACCCGTCGGGTGGCCTCGTCTACAGCGGCACGGCGAAGAACCAGCCGATCCCTCTGCCACCGCTCGCTACGTACACGCTCAAGAGCTGGCAGCCCTCACTCGGCACGCCCGCCGTCGGGACCTGGACGGTCAGGCTCTCCTACGAGTACTACGACTACTTCCGCGGGGGCACGGTCACGACCACCCGTGACCTCTACATGACGTCCACCGGCTCGGCCATGAGCATGAAGGGCCATGGCGCCCAGGTATGGCCGAACGCCGCCTGCGTGCCCTACGGCACGCAGGTCGCGGGTCCGACGCGCTACGAGACGTGCGTGGCGCTCTCGAAGCAGTCGCATCCCGACGGCGTCTCCGACTCGGGCGCCGTGATCCTGGCGACCGGCGCCAACTACCCGGACGCGCTCGCGGCCTCGACGCTCGCGGGCCAGCTCGACGCGCCGATCCTCCTCGTTCCCGAGACGATGCTGTCGGGATCGGTCGCCGGCGAGCTCGTCCGCCTCTACGCGGGCAAGGAGTTCGCCAAGGTCTACGTCATGGGAGGCCGAGGGGCCGTCTCGAACGCGGTCGTCGCCGCTGCCGTCGCCACGATCGTGAACGACGGCGGCAACAGCATCGGCTCGGGTGACGTGGACGTGACCCGCTACGCGGGCGCGAATCGCTACGAGACCGCGGCGGCGATCGCGCGCGCCGTGGAGACGCCCGAAGAGGGCACGTACGCCAAGACCGCGATCATCGTGAGCGGTCAGAACTACCCCGACGCGCTCGCGATCTCGCCGTTCGCCGCCGCGAGTGGCGTCCCGATCCTGCCGGTGCTGGCCGGGCAGACCCCCGACGTCATCAAGGCGACGCTGCGCGAGCTCGGCGTCGAGCACTGCATCATCGTAGGCGGTACCGGCGTGGTCGGGTCCGCGCTCGAGTCGTGGCTCGAGTCGAGCGGGCACCGCGTGGGCGGTGTCGCGGACAACACGAGCAGCCCGGACGTCAGGCTGCACGGCCCGGATCGCTACGCGACCGGGCTGCAGGTACTCGAGTTCACGTCGGGTACGGACGGATTCGACGATGGGACGCTCTACGTGGCGACCGCCACGAACTGGCCCGACGCGCTAGCCGTCGGTCCGCTCGCCGGTGCAGCAGGGACGCCGCTCCTTCTGCTCAACGGCGAGGACATCAGCTACTCGCCCGCCGTCGCGACGTACCTGCTGCAGCAGCGGGGCTCTCCGCCCGAGATCACCGCCGTCGGTGGAGACGGCGCGGTCGATGTCTTCGTCCGCTCGCAGATCGGCGTGGCGCTCGGACACTAGTCCGGCCTGCGGGCCGACCGACCAGCCTCAGCCCCGCACCGGGACGGTGGTCCCACACGCGGGGCTGACCTATACTTGTCCCTCGACGTGACCGCTGCCGCCGGCCTCCTGGGCCGGATGGCGCGCTTCGAGAGGACTGACCCGAGAACCCGTGACCACGCCTGATACGCGCCGGCGCACACGGCTCGTGCTCATCATCGCCCTCGCCGCCATCGTCGTCCTCGGCGGTGTCGCGCTCGTCACTCTCGGGATCGGTGCCGAGCTCGACGAAGAGCGCCAAGTGTTCCTCAAGGTCGAGGTGACCGAGCTCCGCGAGGACATCGCGGAGCAGATCCGGGTCGGGGACCCCGTGTTCACGGACGCGGGCGGCATGCTCGTCGGCGAGATCGTCGAGGTCGACGTCGCCAGGAGTCGCGAAGCGGTCCCGGATGCCGACGGCGGGTTGCACGACGCCGACAACCCCATCGAGTGGACGGCGATCGTCGTGATCGAGGCGACGGGACGCGAGGGCCAGGGCATCGTCGCCATCGACAACGAGGTAGTCCAGGCGGGTCGGCCGTTCAACGTCATCTCGCGGAAGTACTATCTCCCTGGCACGGTGGTGAGCGTCGATGTGCGCTGAGGCGGCGGGGACACTGACGGCTCCCGGTGGTCCCGGGGCTCGGGACGCGGCGTCGGCGGGCGTCGCCGGGACCGACACCTCCGCAGAGGAGCGCTTCTCCTGGACGAGGGCGGTCTTCTCTCCGTTCGGCGTGCTGATGGCCGTCTACGTCATCTACTTCCTCGTCGTCTACACGAGGGTGTACGAGTACGTCTACTGGGAGCTCATGAACCTGGGGACCAGGATCATCGGTTTCGCTCCCTCCACGCACACGCTCCTGCTCTACGTCTACGGTGGCCTCGTGCTGGTGCTCGGGTTCCTCCTGGGCACCTCGCTGGCGCGCTGGCTGGAGCGGCGGCGCGACGCCGAGAGTGTGCCGGACGTGCACGTCGGCGCGAGGATCCTCGCGACCGTGCGGGGACTCCCCGTCATCCGCACGCTCGGTCTCGGTTTCACGCTCAGTCTGCTCGGCTGGTCGGTCGGCTTCGCAGCGAACGTGCTCCAGGTCGGCG
>JAUVQN010000030.1 GCA_030598125.1 Coriobacteriia bacterium
CAGCCGGGCTGACCGTCGAGGACACGTGGTTCCCCATGCCCGGGCTCGTCGCGCACCACGCGGAGGTCACCGAAGGGACGCTGAGGATCGGCGATGCGGTGACGGCCTCCATCGACCACATGCGCCGCGAGCGCATCCGCCGGAACCACACAGCGACGCACCTGCTGCACTGGGCGCTCAGGCTCGTGCTGGGCGATCACGTGCGGCAGGCGGGCTCGCTCGTCGCTGCGGACCGGCTCCGTTTCGATTTCACGCACTTCGAGGCTGTGACGTCCGAGCAGCTCGAGAAGATCGAGCGTCTGGTCAACGCCAAGATCATGGAGAACCACCGCGTGCTCGCGTACGAGACTTCGCTCGTGTCGGCGCGCGAGGCAGGCGTGACGGCCCTGTTCGGTGAGAAGTACGGCGACTTCGTGCGCGTGCTCGAGGTCGGGAACTTCTCCAAGGAGCTGTGCGGCGGTACCCATGTCGCCCGGACGAGCGAGCTGGGCCTCGTCAAGATCGTGAGCGAGGGGAGCATCGGGGCCAACCTGAGGCGTATCGAGGCCACGACGTCGTTCGACGCGATGGATGCCATCTACGGTGAGGAAGACGTCCTGACGAGAGCGGCGGAAGCACTCCGCTCGCGGCCGGAGGAGGTCGCTGAGAAGGCGGTCGCGCTCGTGCAACGTGTGAGGGACGCGGAGAAGGCGCTGGCGGACCTGAAGCGGAAGGACGCTGCGGGAGGCGTCGACGAGCTCGTCGGCAACGCGCTCGACGTGGGATACCGCATCGTGGTCGCGCGCGTGGACGCGGACGGTGCGAAAGAACTGCGGGACCTCTCGGACCTCATGCGCGCCAAGCTCGGCGGCGGGGCGGTGGTGCTCGCGGCCGAGAGCGACGGGAAGGCGCTGCTCCTCGCCGCAGGCTCGGACGAGGCGGTGGAGGGCGGCTTCGACGCCGGGGGGATCGTGCGCGAGATCGCGCCCCTCGTCGGGGGCCGCGGCGGCGGCCGGCCTTCCATGGCACAGGCCGGCGGTGACGATCCCGCAAGAATCGACGAGGCGCTCGAGGTCGCGCGCGACGCGCTCACGACAGGGTAGCGTGCGACACCTCGGGCTCGACATCGGAGCCGCCCGGGTGGGGATCGCTGTATCGGATGCCGACGGCGTCGTCGCTACGCCGCTCAAGGTCCTCGACGCACGGGAGCTGCGCGCCGACCCGCGGGCGCTCGCGCGCATCGTCGGGGACTACGAGATCGAGATACTCGTGGTGGGGCTTCCGCTGACGCTCGCAGGCGAAGAGGGTCCTCAAGCTCGCGAGGTTCGAGCGGTGGGGGAGGCGCTGGCGGAAGCGGTGGGCGTGCAGGTCTGCTTCTGGGACGAGCGGTTCTCGACCGCCGAAGCGGAGCGCGCGCTCAGGGAGGCGGAGGTGCCTGCGGAGGGCAGGAAGGCCGCGCGGGACATGGTCGCCGCGGCGCTCGTGCTACAAGCCTACATGGACTCGAACCGAGAAGCGAGCGCCGATCCCGATGCCTGACGCACCCGCAGAGCACGCGCCCCAGGAGAAGGTGCCGCCGCAGGTCAGACAGCATCCCGGTCGGGGCGGCCGCATCGTCGGCCGCTTCCTCGGCGCCGCGCTCGTCATCATCGTACTGGCGCTTCTTGTGGCCGTCTTCGCCTACTGGCGGCTCTTTCTGATGCCCGCTTCCGACGTGGCGACCGGACAGCCGGTCGTGGTGGAGATCGCCGAAGGCGAGGACTCCTCCGAGATCGCCGAGACGCTCGCGGAGACGGGCGTGGTCACGAACGCCAACATGTTCCGCAGGGAGGCGTCGAAGCTGGGTCTCGACGCCGTCCTCCAGCCGGGCGTCTACGAGCTCGAGACGGGCATGGAGTACGAGTCCGTCATCGCGAGGCTCGCGGAGGGGCCGTCACCTACCTACGTGACCGTGACCATCCCCGAGGGCTGGATCATCGAGCAGATGGCCGAGCGGTACGAAGCCCAGGCAGGCATCCCGGCGGAGGAGTTCCGCTCGCTGGCGTCCGAAGGTGCGGGCGAGTTCGGCCACGCGTTCCTCGAGTCGAACCCGACCACGTCGCTCGAAGGGTACCTCTTCCCCAAGACGTACGAGGTCGAGGAGGACATGACCGCACGCGACGTGATCGAGATGATGCTCGAGGAGTTCGCGCTCGAGACGGCCGGTATCGACACGGCAGTGCTCGCGGCGCGCGGTCTCACCGTCCATGACTGGGTGACCATCGCCTCGATCATCGAACGTGAGGTAAGCGTCCCGGACGAGCGGCCGCTCGTGGCGTCGGTCGTCTACAATCGCCTCGCTGTCGGCATGCGGCTCGAGATAGACGCCACAGTCGAGTACGTCCTGCCCGGTACGCGGCCGAGGCTCTCCAACGAGGACCTGCAGATCGACTCGCCGTACAACACGTATCGCTACGGAGGGCTTCCTCCGGGCCCCATCGCGTCGCCGGGCATGGCAGCGCTGGAGGCCGCCGCCGCGCCTGCCGATACCGACTTCGTCTACTACGTGAGGACGGGCGAGGACGGCTCCCACACGTTCACGAACAACTACACTGACTTCCTGGAAGCGAAGGAGCGGTCGAGAGAGGTGGTCCCCTAGGTGAGCGACAGAGCGGCCATTCGCGTGTCGAACGCACGCAAGAGCTACCCCGGGAGCCTGGGAAAGGGACGCACCACGGTCGTGGAGGACGTGGGGCTCGAGGTGGCCGGAGGCACGGTCCACGGCCTCCTGGGCCCCAATGGAGCCGGGAAGACCACGACGGTGAAGATGCTGCTCGGACTCGTCCGCCCTGATGCGGGGGAGTTCGAGGTACTCGGCAGGTCTTCTCGCGCACCCTCGGGTCGCGCGTCGCTCGGCTTCCTGCCCGAGCAGCCGTACTTCCCGCCGCAGCTCAAGGCCGCTCAAGCGATGCGCCTGTACGGCAGGCTGGCCGGCGTGGGGCGTGCGCGGCTCGAGGATGAGATCGCATCCAAGCTCTCACTCGTTGGTCTGGACAGACACGCCGACGTGCAGATCTCGAAGTTCTCGAGGGGGATGCTACAGCGTCTCGGGATCGCCCAGGCGCTCCTGGGGGAGCCGCGCATCGTCGTCCTCGACGAGCCGGCATCCGGCCTGGACCCGGTGGGGCAGCGGGATATGCGCAACCTCATGCTGTCGCTGAAGGACGACGGCGTCACGGTGCTGCTGTCGTCGCACCAGCTGTCCGAGGTCGAAGCGGTCTGCGATCGGGTGACGATCGTCAATCGTGGTCGCGTCGCGTCCGAGGGGAGACTCGACGATCTGCTCAACGTCGAGGGCCAAGTCTCGCTCGTCGTGCGCGATCTTGCGGATGGCCTGCCGGCACCGATGGAGGGCCTCGTGTCCGACGTCGCAGTGAAGGGCTCCAGCTGGGTCTTCTCCGTCGCCCAGACGGACGTGCGGAGAGTCATCGACGCTGTCGATGAAGCCGGCGGCTCGCTCGTCTCCCTGAACCCGAAACGCGAATCCCGGGAGGACTACTTCTCCCGGTTGCTCGACTCCGACGGGGCCTCGACGGAGGAGGCGGGCACACGGTGATGGAGCGGATCTTCGCGCTCGCGTCGTCCGTCGCGGCGGACGCGCTGCGGCGCAAGGTGCTCTACGTGGTCGTCTTCTTCGTGCTGGTGATGGCCGTCGCGGTCCCGTCGCTCCCGAGCTACGGGGAAGGCGTGGACGAGGCCGTTTATCGTGAGGTCACGCTCGCACTCGTGTTCGTGGCGGCGCTCATCGTGGTGCTCGCGCTCGCCGCGCCCCGCATCCCCGCGGAGGTCGAGCATCGGACGGTCTACAACGTGCTGTCGAAGAACGTGTACCGCTGGGAGTACCTCGTGGGGCTCTGGTGCGGGATCGTGTTCACGATGGCGTGGATCATCGCGGCGTTCACGGTCATCGCGCAGATCGTCGGCTTCGCCGTCTACGCGGACCCCATGTGGGTGCTCTGGCAAGGCACGCTCGGCGTCCTGTTGGAGGTCGGCGTGCTCGCGGCGCTCTGTATCGCGGCCGCGTCCCGCCTCTCGACGGTTCCTGTCGTGCTCGTGGCGCTCGTGTTCCTGTTCGTGGCGCACTCGCGTTCCTCCGTGGTCCTCGACGACGCTTCGCTCGCCTGGAAGCTCTTCCCGTCGCTCGACACGTTCAACGTCATCAATCCCGTGGCGCATGGCGGTGGCGTAGACGCGGCGTACGTGGCCTCGATGCTGCTCGTCTTCGTCGCCTACAGCGCCTTCCTCCTCGTGCTCGCGGCACTTCTGTTCAAAGGGCGCGACCTGTGAGCGCCACCGCACGCACGAGAGCGCTCATCGCGCTCGCGCTCGTGGTGCTGCTGGGCCTCGGACTCGCGGGGCAGGCCCTCGCCGACACCTCTGCTCCACCGCGAGACGCGGAGGAGACCGCGGGTCTCTTCGGACGTGCCGGCTTCGCGTATCTCTCCGGACTGCGGATGTTCGGCGCGGCAGTGCTCTGGAACCGCCTCGACCCGCAGTTCCACGAGTACTACGACAGCGGTGTCATCGGCGAGCAGACGTGGATGCTCTCAACCTTCCGCCTCGTCACCTGGCTCGACCCCGGATTCGTGGATGCGTACTACATCGCCTCTTGGGTTCTCGCCGAGAACGGTGAACTCGAGAAGGGCCTGCAGATCGCACAGGAGGGCGCGGACGTGAATCCGGACTCGATCCTGGCTCAGTCGAGTTTCGCTCAGATGCTGTATCTGAACGGTGATCTGGAGGCTGCCGCGGAGCAGGCCGACGCGACGCTCGCGGCCACAGAGGTACGTGACGCCACGGAGATGTGGGACTCTTACGTCGCGCTGCGGGAGATCTACGAGCGGACCGGCGACGAGGCCAAGCTGCGAGCGGTCCTCGAGACCATGGAACAACTCGACGAGCAGATCCACCGTGAGGGCCTCGAGCACTCGGGCGTGCACGGTGACGAGTGCGATCATGAGTAGCAGTGCGCGCCGCCTGGCCGATCCGGGTCTGTAGGGGCGGGCGCGGTCGTGAGCCTGTTCTCGCCGGACTACTACTACACGGACGTGCTCGCCGTGGACCTCGACCGCCTGACCGAGGACGGGGTGGAGGCGCTCCTCGTGGACCTCGACAACACGCTTCTTCCGCGTGACTCCGAGGACGTCCCCGACGATCTGAGAGCGTGGGCGACCTCCGTCGATGAGCATGGCTTCCGTATGTGTCTCATCTCGAACAACTGGCACGAGCGCGTTCAGGGGGTCGCCGACGAGCTCGGTCTCCCGATGGTCTCGAAGGCCGTGAAACCTCTCCCGTTCGCCTTCCGCAAGGGCCTGGGCATCCTCGATGTGAGTGCTCGCCAGGCGGCGGTCGTCGGCGATCAGCTCTTCACCGACATCGCCGGCGGCAACCTCATCGGCGCGAGGACCGTCCTCGTGGAACCGCTCTCCCGCACGGACCTTCCTCACACGCTGTTGTTGCGCCGCCTGGAGGCGAGGATAATGGCCGGAAGGGAACCGGTCGGCGAGGTCACGACCTCCGGGTCGGATCGGCTCTGAGAGGGGACGGAGTGACGCCCGCCATCTCCGGCACGACGAAGCTCGCGGGTGTGGTCGGATGGCCGCTCGAGCACACGCTCTCCCCGGCCATACACAACGCCGCGTACGAGGCGCTCGATGTCGACTGGGCCTATCTGCCGCTCCCTGTCGGTGACGAGACCGCGCTGATCCGGGTCATGAGCGCGGTGAAGGTGCTCCCGTTCGTCGGTCTCTCGGTCACGATGCCCTACAAGGAGACGATGCTCGGCTTGTGCGACGAGGTCGCGGCGCTCGCCGAGATGGCGGGAGCCGTCAACACCGTCCACGTGGCGGACGGCCGTCTGATCGGCTACAACACGGACGGACGTGGCCTGCTCGAGTCCCTCTCGGAGGAGGTCGGCTTCGAACCGCAGGGCAAGAGAGCCGCGATCCTGGGCGCGGGCGGGGCTGCCGGGGCGGCGCTGGTCGGCCTCGTGCTCGGTGAAGCGTCGAGCGTGACGGTCGTCAATCGCACGCTCGATCGGGCACAGCATCTCGTCGAGCGTGTCTCTCCCAGGGCGCGCGGGACCGAGTTGGCAGCGATCGCGCTGGACGGCGACGCCGAGGCGGCCGTCGCCGAAGCCGACCTGATCGTCAACGCGACGCCGGTCGGGATGCGTCCCGAAGATGGAAGCCCCGTTCCCGCTTCCTGGCTCAAACCAGGCCGCGTGGTTGCCGATATGCTCTATCGACCGGCAGAGACGGAACTGCTCCGCCTCGCGCGCGAGGTAGGGGCGATCCCGCTCGGCGGGCTCGGCATGCTCGTGGCCCAAGGAGCCATCGCTCTCGACATCTGGGGTGGCGGCTCGACAGGGAAGGCGCCCAGAGACGTCATGCGTCGGGCGGCAGAGGATGCGACGAGAGCCTGGCCCAGCGGCGCATAGCGACTTGGGGCGAGGCCGACACGATGACCGCTGCTACCGGCAAGAGGCTGGGCAAGACCCTGGTCCAGGCCGGGCTCATCACAGATGACCAGATGGAAGAGGCTCTGGCTGAGGCCGGTGACCGCTCGCTCGCCACCGCGCTGGTGGACAAGGGCTTCGCCGACGATGTGGCCATCGCACGGGCCGTGGCCGATCAGCTCGGCCTGACCTTCGTGGATCTGGGCATCTACGAGATCGATCCCAACTGCGCGACACTCCTCTCGATCGATCTGGCGCACCGGTACAAGGTCATCCCGATCAGCCTCAAGGGCGACGAGCTCGTCGTCGCGATGTCAGACCCCGCGAACATCTTCGCCATCGACGACGTCCGGATCGTCACCGGCTACGAGGTGCGCCCGGTCGTCGCGACCGAGAAGGACCTCATGGCGACGATCGACAAGTTCGGCGCCATGCGGCAGGACGTCGGTGATCTCGTGGAGGACCTCCAGGAGGCCGTGGGGAGCTCTGACGTAGATGAGGACGACGACCCAGACGCTGACGACGCAGAGGCTCCCGTCGCCAAGCTCATGAACGTCATCATCGGTGAGGCCGTGCGCGAGAACGCGGGCGACATCTACATCGAGCCGCAAGAGAAGGACATGCGGATCCGCTATCGCGTAGACGGCGTCTGTCACGAGGTCGTCCGCAGCCCGAAGAAGCTCCACAGACAGCTCATCAGCCGCATCAAGATCGCCTCCGCGATGGACATCGCGGAGAAACGGGTTCCCCAGGACGGTCGCTTCGGGGTGATGATCCACGGCAGTTCGGTCGACTTCCGTGTGGCGGTCGTGCCCACGGTACAAGGCGAGCTCTGCGTCATGCGGCTGCTGCGCAAGGACGCGATCCTCATGTCGCTCGCGGACCTGGGATTCCTGAAGGAGCCCATGGACGCGCTCGTGGGAGCGCTCGAGAAGCCGTACGGCGCGATCCTCGTCACGGGGCCGACCGGTTCCGGCAAGTCCACCACGCTCTACGCCGCCATCAACGAGACCAATGAGCCGACGACGAACCTGATCACCGTCGAGGATCCCGTCGAGTACCGACTCGAGGGGCTCTCACAGGTCCAGGTGAACCCGAAGGCCGGCCTCACCTTCGCATCGGCGCTGCGGTCCATCCTCCGCCAGGACCCCGACACGGTCATGATCGGTGAGATCCGCGACAAAGAGACGGGCACCATCGCCATCGAGGCAGCGCTCACGGGCCACCTCGTCCTCTCGACGCTGCACACGAACGACGCTCCGTCGGCGCTCACGCGCCTCACGGAGATGGGGATCGAGCCGTTCCTCTCCGCCTCGGCCCTCGAGGTGGTCGTCGCACAGCGGCTCGCGCGTCGGCTCTGCAAGGAGTGCAAGGAGCCATACACGCCCGAGGCTGAGGCGCTCGACCGCGTGGGTTTCCCATACGAGGAGGGCGACATCCCGCAGCTCTTCCGTGCGAAGGGCTGCAAGGTCTGCAACGACATCGGCTACAAAGGACGCATGGGGATACACGAGGTCCTCGTCATGGACGAGTGTCTCGAGCGGCTCGCCGTGGAGAGCGCATCGTCGGAAGAGCTACAGGCCGCCGCGATAGCGAACGGCATGACGACGCTGAAGCAGTACGGATTCGCGAAGGTGCTGCGCGGCGACACGTCGATCGAGGAGATCCTGAGGGTGGTCGTCTAGGGAGCGAGCAGGGGTTTGTCAGTCGCTTCGCAGTCGTGAGAGACTGAAGGCGCTCTTCCCGGGAGGGTGTCGCCGGACGCGGATCCGGCGCAGTGGGGTCGGTGACCTGCGGGTACAGCGAGGGAGGTGCATCCGCCGTGAGCAGGGACGATTACTTCATCACAGACGAGGAGTCCCCTGAGGACGACTTGCTGTCGGGACCCGTCATCGTCCCGCCGCGGGAGACCGTCCCGCCGCCCACGGCACCTCCGCGCGAGCTGGACACTCGAGCGCCGCGAGCGGCGCCACCGTCCGGATCGCGACCCGCGCCGGCGCAGCCCGCCCCCCGACCCGCTCCCCGCGCCACGGACGCGGTCCCGCGCTCGTCTCGTGAGGAGAGGCTCGCGGAGGCCCTCGATTCGCTGATCGCGAACGCTCCGGACGTGCAAGCCGTGTCTCTCGTGAGCCTCGACGGCTTCACGATGGCGTCGGCCCTGCCGCCGGACATGCAGGAGGACCGCGTGGGCGCGATGTCGGCGGCGATCCTGGGTCTCGGCGAACGTGCGGCGGCGGAACTCGGTCGAGGGACGCTCTCGCAGGTGTACATAGAGGGTGAGGATGGGTACGTGGTGTTGATGTCGGCCGGGGGAAGGGCCGTGTTGACGGCGCTCGCCGATGCCGACGCCAAGCTCGGACTGATCATGTACGACATGCGGTCGACGGCCGCGCGCATCGGCGAGATCCTCGGGTGAGGCGGACTCAGAGCGGCCGGACGACCGGATCCGACGAGAGGGACGCATGGCGCTCCGTGGCAATCTGAAGGACTTCAGTCTGCCGGATGTCTTCCAGCTGGTGGCATTCAGCCAGAAGACGGGCGTGTTGCGCATCGATCGCGGTGACGCGCAGGGGTCGGTCTGGTTCCGTGACGGCGAGGTCTTCTTCGCGCAGTCGAACTGGCACCACGAGCCGCTCGGGCAGCGGCTCGTGACCGCGTCCAAGATCACGGACGCCGCGCTCGTCCGCGCCCTCGAGCTACAGCGCGCGTCGGAGCCGGCGGGTCGGCGTCTGGGCCAGATACTCGTCGACGAAGGCTACATCAGCGAGAAGGTGCTGGAGGCATTCGTCCAGGAGCAGATCCAGGACACGATCTTCGACCTGATGCGATGGGACGAGGGCGACTTCCACTTCGAGCCGCTCGCTGCTCCGGCGGAAGAGGACATCGGACTGTCGGTCTCGATCGAGAACATCGTGATGGAGGGCAGCCGCCGCCTCGAAGAATGGAACCGGATCAAGAAGAAGGTCCCCTCCATGGGGCTTGTCTTCAAGATGGCGACGGCTCCCGGTGAGGGCACCTTCGAGATCTCACTGAAGCCCATCGAGTGGGAGCTGCTGCTCAAGATCGACGGCACTCGCGACGTGTCGCAGCTTGCGCGAGACACGAACCGGACCGACTTCGAGGTCGCCCGCATCCTCTACGGGCTCTTCTCGGCCGGTCTGCTCGAGGTGGCTGACGACGAGGAGATCGAACGCCTCAGGGCTGAGCGTGTGATCCACGAGGAACGTCTGGCGGCGCTGGAAGCGGAGGATTCGACCGTGGGGGCCAGGCGAGAAGCGGCCAGCGAGACCGAGCTGCAGGCCGAGGCGCCGGCGGCCGTCGAGCCGACGGAGCGGGCAGAGGCGACCGTCACCCCGCCCGCGCCGACGGTTCCCGCGGATGCGACCGAGCCGGAGATGCCGGCGTTCCTCAGCGGGGAGCCCGGTTCCGCGAGCGTCGAGGACATGGCGGCGTTCGAGGAGATGGTCGGTGCCGTGCTCGACTCCGCCGAGGCCGGCGCTCCCGTGGAGGAAGCCCTCGAGGAAGCCCTCGAGGAAGCCGTCGAGGAAGCGGCGCCCGCGGAGATCGTGTGTGAGGAGCCGGCCGAAGAGGCCGAGCCCGCCATAGAGAAGACGGGGGACTTCGAGACCGACCTGAGGGCGATGGGCCTCGGTGAGCTGCCGACCGACATGGCGGAGCCCGCCGAGGAGGTCCTCGGAGAAGCGGTCGAAGAGGTCGCCGAGGAAGAAGCGGTCGAAGAGGTCGCCGAGGAAGAAGCGGTCGAAGAGGTCGCCGAGGAAGAAGCGGTCGAGGAGCTCGCCGAGGAGGAAGTCCTCGAGGAGGCGGTCCTCGAAGAAGCGGCCGAGGAAGCCCTGGACGAGATCACTGATGAGGAAACAGTCGAAGAAGCGGTCGAAGAGGTTGCAGAGGAGATCGCTCTGGAGGAGGTCCTCGAAGAGCTCGTCGAAGAGGCTGTCGAGGAGGCGGTCCTCGAAGAGGCGGCCGAGGAAGCCCTCGAGGAGATCGCCGATGAGGAAGTCCTCGAAGAGGTCGCGCTGGAGGAGGTTCTCGAGGAGCTCGCGGAGGAGGAAGCCGTCGAGATCACCGACGAGACCGTGATCGAGCTGGCTGACGAGGAGACGGTCCAACAGGCCATCGACGAGACGCTCGAGGGACTCGTCGGCGAGGTCTCCGAGGAGGAGGAGGCGGAGGCGCCCGAGATCCCTGCCGAGACCGTCGTC
>JAUVQN010000012.1 GCA_030598125.1 Coriobacteriia bacterium
GATGATGGTGATCTGGAAGGAGCGCGGGGCCGTGTACCTGGCCGGACTCCTCGTCCTCTCCACAGGGATCGCGTTCCTGATCGGCGGGCTGCTCTATCGCGCTCTCGAGCTCGTGACGTGAGGGAGGCACGCGCATGACCGAGGATCGCTCCACCGACACGTACGCAGAGCCGAAGACGCCGTGTCCCCGGTGCGGGTTCTCGGCGCCGGGGCTGCGTTGCCCGCGCTGCAACGCGCTGAAGGCCCCGCAGTGCATCGGCTCGTGCACCATGTGCGGGCTGCGCAAGTGCGTCGGGGATGAGACGGACGCCGGAGGAGACTGAGCGGCGTGGGTCCGTACGTGCACCTCCGACTGACCGAGCGGTGGCTCGTAGCGGCCGGCTTCGACGAGGACGTCGCGCAGGAGATCGCGCGCTGCGACGTGCGCTACGACATGGAACACCCGGGTAGCCTCGGCCTCACGAACTCGACGCGCCACCTGGGGCCGTCGGCGCGGCTGTGGGCCCATACGCATCTGCGCCGGGCGAAGCGGACCGGTTCCCCGTGCGAGCTCGGGCGCGCGCTGCACTGCATCCAGGACGCGGAGAGCCACGGGCTGTTCGGCCTCTCGCACATCCGCCATCGCCTCGGGCTGCTTCGGCGGGATCCGGACGACTGGGAGGCCGCCCCGGACCCTCTCAAGCGCCGCGTGGAGCGCGCTACCGGTCGGTTCGCGCGTTCCTACGCCGAGGCGACGCCGCATGCCGTCCGCCAGCCCTGAGCGGGGACTCGACATCGCGGTCCATGCTCGCGGCATGGCGTTCGCTGCTCGTGTCCGTGCCGCCGCCCGGTCGGACTCGCGAGCCTGGGCAGGGGACGGCACGGCCGGTATGATTGACCGGTTCGTCATGGAGCGTGCGCAGGCTGCGAGAAGGGACCCGAAGTGACTGACGAGAACACGAGCGGCCGGACGGCCGGCTCGTCGAACCAGAAGGCGATCTACATACTGCTGGGGCTGATCATCGGCCTCATGGTCGTGATCCTCGCGATCATCGTGTGGCCGGAGGCCGATCTTCCCGCGCCGACCGCGTCCGCACCCGCCGAGCAGCCGGCAGCGGCGCCGAGCGCCGCAGCGCCCGCGGGAGTCGCTCCCGCCGAGGTGGACCCGAACTCGGCTACCAAGGTGACCGAGGGTACGGATCCCGGCGACTTCACGTCCGAGTACTACGAACTGGTCCTCGCGGGCGACTACGAGACGGCGTTCGACATGCAGCCGGCCGATCGTCAGGCCGGGACGACCGTCGCGGACTTCCAGGCGCAGCTCGAGGGCTATGGCATCACCGGCTACGAGCTCGTATCCGCCGTCGAGGAGGGCGAGCAGTACACCGTGGTCATCGACCAGATCACCGGGTTCGGCACCTTCGAGAACACGTGGGTGTTCACGTCCGACGGCGAGGGCGGCTGGTTCGTCGCGAGCAAGGAAGTCTCGCAGATGAAGTAGACCCGTCGGGAGGGGAGTCGTCGTGAAGGTGACGCCGGCGCTCTCCCGCCACATCGTCCCCGGGACCGACCAGGACATCATCGAAGCGTACGCCCGTCTCGCGCGTGAGGCGGGCGTACGCACGTTCGGCTTCGAGGAGGAGACGATCTTCCTCGACATCGAGACGACCGGGTTCGACCGCGAACGCGACGCCGTGATCGAGATCGCGGCCGTGCGGACTTCGGGGCCGGAGGTGCTGGAGCGGTTCGAGACACTCGTCGCGCCCCCTATCCCCATCCCGCGGGAGACTACGAGACTCACGGGCATAGACGACGATCTCGTGGAAGGCGCACCGTCACTCGGCGACGTGATGCCCGAGCTTGCGGCGTTCGTGGGCGGACGCGACATCGTCGCCCACAACTGCGGGTTCGACCGGAGCTTCCTCTCTCGAGGCGCTGCGGCGGCCGCTGTCGACCTCGAGTCCGAATGGCTGTGCAGCCTGCAGCTCGCGCGTATCGCGCTGCCCCGGATGCGGACGCACAGGCTCGCGGACCTCGCGGATGCGTTCGGGCTCGTGTCCGCTTCTCACCGGGCGATGCCGGACGCGCAGGCGACGCACGGCCTCTGGCGTGTCGCGCTCTGTGCACTCGACGTGCTGCCGCCGGGTGTCATCGCCATCATCGCCGGCCTGAACCCGGGGACGAAGTGGCCCGTGCGGAAGGTCTTCTCCCACGTGGCCGCCGGGCGGCCATCCGCCGGCACGGACGTGAAGGAGCTGAGGCGCGGCCGCGTGGCGCAGGCGCGCGCAAGCGATCTCCAGGACGCGGTGGACGTGGACCTCGAGCCGGTGGATCCGGATGCCGTGGCGTCCGCGTTCGAGAGCGGCGGGGCCGTGTGCCGGATGTACGACGACTACGAGTCGCGCCGCGAGCAGGCGCGCATGGCCTCGGCGGTCACGGATGCGCTCTGCGAAGGGCGCACGCTGGCCATCGAGGCGGGGACAGGCGTCGGCAAATCGGTGGCATACCTCGTACCGGCGCTCGCCTTCGCCCAGCACAACGGGGTCGCGGTCGGTGTCGCCACGAAGACGAACGCGCTCATGGACCAGCTCGTCTACGGGGAGCTGCCAGCGCTCGCGGACGTGCTGGAGGACGACTTCGAATACGTGGCCCTCAAGGGCTACGACCACTACCTGTGTCTTCGGAAGCTCGATCGCATCCTGGCGCGAGAAGAGGGCGCGCAGGACGAGACGGTGGACGCCGCGATGCTGCTCGCGTGGGTAGCCCAGACCTCGTGGGCGGACGTGGACTCGCTCAACATCCACTGGCGGGGGGACCTGCGGGTCCGTCTCACAGCGAACGCGGAGGACTGCACGCGCCGTCGCTGCCGCCACTACCCCGGGCTCTGCTACCTCCACGGTGCGCGCAGACGGGCCGCTTCGGCGCACATCGTGGTGACGAACCACTCGCTGCTCTTCCGGGACCTCGTGGTGGGAGGCGGCATCCTCCCGCCCCTCCGGCACTGGGTCGTGGACGAGGCGCATGGGGCGGAGGCCGAGGCCAGGGACCAGCTCTCGGCCGGCATCGACCACCCGAGCGCGCGCTCCCTCCTGAAGCGCCTGACGGGCGGGCGTGGCGGGATGCTCCGGGGCGTGCGCGCGTCGGCCGACGATGCGGGCGACGAGGCGCTCCGCGAGACCATCCTCGAGGTCTGCGACGACATCCGCGAGGAGGCCACGATCGCTCTCACCGTCGCGACCTCCTTCTTCGACATGCTGAAGGACCTGGGCGAAGGGGCCGTGTCCGACTACGAGCGCACGGAGCTGAGGATCACGCCGGAGCTCAGGGAGACGCAGGCGTGGGCGGTCGCCGCCGGGACGGGCCGTTCGCTCACCCGCAAGCTCGCGGCCGTGCTCGAGTCGGGCAAGCGGCTCTTCACCGTGCTCGAGGAGGCCGGCGTCGAGGCGACCGACGACCGTGCGGACCTCGCGGGTGTCCTCTCGCGGCTCACGGAGCACGGCGAAGGACTCGGCCTCGCGCTCGACGGCGAGGATGACTCGTACGTCTACAGCGCCACGATCGACCGGCGCCGCGACGTCGTCGGGGAGCGGCTGCTCGCCCAGACGATCGACGTGGGCGCCGTGCTCGCCGAGCGCTTCTACCCGGAGGTGCGCTCCGTCGTCTACACGTCCGCGACGATCGCCACGGGCGAGGACTTCTCGCACTTCGCGCACGGCGTGGGGCTCGACGAGTCCGATCCCGCGGGCTGGGACGCCGTCCGGCTCGACTCCTCGTACGACTTCGAGCGCCAGATGACCGCGTACGTCCCGGCCGACCTGGCCGAGCCGAGGGACGCCGCCTACCTCGACGAGCTCGAGTCGTTCCTCTTCGACCTGCACGTCGCCATGGGCGGCTCTGTGCTCACGCTCTTCACCAACCGGCGGGACCTCGACACCCTCTATCTGCGCCTCGCCGATCGTCTCGAGGCGGAAGGGCTCCGCCTGGTGGCACAGCACCCGCGGGAGTCGGTGAAGCGCGTACGCGACCAGTTCGTCTCGGACGTCGGGTGCTCGCTCTTCGCGACCAAGTCATTCTGGGAGGGGTTCGACGCCAAGGGCGACACGCTGAGGTGTGTCGCCGTCGTGCGGCTGCCGTTCGCGCACCCGGGCGATCCCTTGCTGGAGGAGTTCAAGGCGCGCTACCCCGCCGCCTGGTGGGACCGGTTCTATCTGCCGCAGGCCGTGCTGGAGCTCAAGCAAGCGGCCGGCAGGCTCATCCGGTCGAACACGGATGAAGGGTGTCTCGTGCTGTGCGACTCCCGGGTGGCCGGGCCGAGGCCCTACGCGAGGCGGTTCTTGGAGGCGCTGCCGGTCGACGACGTGACGGTCGCGGACTCCGAAGATGTCCTGCGCGCCATCGAGGAGCGGTTCGGGCGGCGCTAGTTCGGGAACACCTCGTCCGCATCGCCGTCGAGCCCGTCGTCTTCGACCCTGTGAGGACAGTCCGAGCACACCCGGGCGACGTCGACCGGCGTCATCATCGTGTCGGCGTGGCTCATCGCTGCGACGAGGGGTCCGGGCTCGAAGTCGCTCACGCCCTTGCAGCAGCGGTCGCAGACGAGCGAATGTGCTATCGGGCACCACTCGTGATCTGCGGTGGTCCCGTCTTCGGTACACAGCTCGCAGCGTGGACGGCCGTCGTGGCCCCCCACAGACGTCGAGCCCTGGTCGCCCGCGATCATCGAGTTCGTCCTCCCGTTCACGGGCGAAGGCGCGCCCGTTCAGATTGCGTCATGTAGGGAGTTCGCCAGCGACCGCACGGATTCCTGCAACTCATCCGGCTCGACGACGACGGCGCTGCCGAGCCGCGCGACCACCCGTCGCGCGAGCCAGTGCGGGCTCGCGAACGGGATGCGCGCGAGCGTGCTGCCGTCAGGAAGCTCTTCGAACGAGGCACCGGGCCACGTGCGCTCGTCGAGATCGCGCGCTCCGGCATCGAAGCGCACCTCGGCGACGGGCAGACCCTGGGGGTCGAAGAGGACCGGGTCGTTCGCGTCTTCCTCCGGCGGACGCTCGAATCGCTCGCCGGTCAGGCGGCACGAGGCGATGCGGTCCACGCGGAAGGTGCGCTCGGAGCCAACGGTCGTGCAGAAGGCATGCAGATACCACTCGCCGCCGTGGTTCACGAGCTTCAGCGGAAGGACGATCCGCTCCGTCGTCTCTCCTCTCGAGGCCGTGAAGTACCGGATCTCGATCTCCTCCGTGCGCTCGAGCGCTCCGGCGACGCACGCGTAGGCGCCGCGAGCGTCGTGCCCGGGCATCAGGAGCGTCCTGACTGCCGTATCCAGCTCGGCTTCC
Organism: Coriobacteriia bacterium; assembly: GCA_030598125.1. GTDB lineage: Bacteria > Actinomycetota > Coriobacteriia > Anaerosomatales > JAUVQN01 > JAUVQN01. Next base: position 5,316 of record JAUVQN010000012.1, read on the forward strand.
TCGGGTCCACCGAGTGCGTCGCGGACCGGACTCGCGTCGACGTCGATGCCGCTCGACTCCATCGCCGCCATGAGCGCTCTCGCCTCGCGTGCCGACAGCCGCAGCCGGCTCTCGATGGCGGGCGGGTCCGACCGGACGTGGACCTCCTCGCCGTCGACCTCGACGTCCACCAGGGCGTCCGGGGAGTAGGGCGGCACGCCGCACATGGACAGGAGTGTCAGGTCGGCGACGACCGTGCCCGTCCCGACTCCGAGCTCCGCGCTGAGTTCCTCGAGAGAGAAGTGGCCGTCACGCGTGAGCCGCGGCAGGAGTGCGATCAGTCTGGCCGCTCGCTCGGCGGCGCCACCGCCGCTAGCCACGGTGCGCCTTCGCCACATCCGCGAGCGCGTGCTCCAGCCGCTCGAGAAGCGGGGCCGGTCCCGTCACGCGGATGCCGGGTCCGTGCTCGATCGTCCAGCGGAGCAGGCGGTCCGCATCGCGGCAGTCGACGCGCCAGACGAGGCCGTCTTTCGCCGACTCGAGGGCGCCGCGGCCTCTCGTGAGCGACGGGACCCGCCACGCGAGATCGGGATCGAAGACGATCTCGGCCTCGAAGGGATCCCCGCCGTATTGGAACGGCAGGAGCAGGTAGCTCCCCACGTCGAAACCGTCCGGGCGCTCGAAGTCGGGCGTCTTGGGGCGGCGGGTCTCGACCGAGAGTCCCGTGAGTCGAGCGAGGGAGAAGACGCGGACCTCGTCGAGAGCGGTGTCGCGGCCGACCAGGTACCAGCGGCCGGCTCTCAAGAACGTGCCGTACGGGGCCACGAGCCGGTGGCTCCCGACGCCGGCGGCGTTCACGTAGTCGAACTCGACGGTCTTGCGAGCCGCGACGGCGCGGGTGAGCTGGGTCACGGCATCCGCCTGCGCCTCGTGCGCCTCGTCCGCGAGCTGTGAGAACACGCGCGCCGAGGCGGCCCGAGGGACACTGCCCCCGAGCTTCAGGAGCGCACTCCGGAGGTCCTCACGCATGGGGAAGGACGGGTCTGCGGCGAGGGCCGTGCCCGCGCACGACAATGCCGCGGCGGTGTCGGCGTCGATCTCGACGTCGGTCGCGAAGGTCGCGTCCCGGTCGAGCTCGTAGGACTCGCCGTCGTCGCCCTTCACGACGCGGATAACGAATCCCGCTCCCCGCAGAACATCCTTGTCGCGCTCGAACATCCGTTCGAAGGCCGCGCGGTCCTGCGCCTCGGGGTACCCGGCGACCTCGCGGCGGCACTCGTCCGCCGTCACGGGCCGTTGCTCGTGAGCGAGGAAGAGGGCCAGGTTGACGAGGCGCTCTGTCGGGTCAGGCATTCGGGCTCCGTGCGAGGCTCCGGCGTGCATACGGCGCCCGCGAGCGGTGGATCGCGTGCGGACGACAGGACCGATTCTACCGCGACAAGGTGAGGATGCCCTGGAAAACCAACGAGGCGCGTCGGGGGAACGCGCCTCGTTGTGAGGTGAGCGGGCGTCCCTGCCCTGAGGGGGGTGGGGAGGGAGGCAGGTCGCCTCGCTCTATGCACTACGAGAGAGCAACGGCTGTGCCAAAGAGAGTCCGGGGACCCAGAATACCTGGCAGAATATGCATAGCCACTTGCCTCCCCCTTCTGCGGTCGCTACAAAGTGAGGTGGCGTCCGGTCGGGTCGAAGGCGCCCGGACCCTGTCGCAGGAGGACGCGCATGACCGAGGAGCCCCCCGAGGACACGCAGGCGCCCGCCCCCGTGCGGGCCAGCGGAGCGACTCCCGAGGCGGGCGCGACGCCTGCCGACGGAGGCGCCCCGGAGACCGCCGGCGCTCCTCGGCGGCGCACCCGCACCGCCCTCATCGTCGCCGTTGCGGTACTCGTGGTGCTCGTGGTCGCGGCGGGCGCCGTCTGGTTCGGCTACGCGACGATCGCCGCCCGCCTCCAGGCGGAGCAGGATCTCGCTCGCGCGACGGAGCTCGTGGAGGAGGCCGACCTGGTCGTGATCGCGGCGGACGAGGTGGTGCAGGCCGAGGTGACGCCGCTCCTGGCGAGCGAGGCGAGGGACGCGAAGGAACAGATTCCCGCGGCCCAGGAGCAGCTCGACGAGGCGCTCGGGCTCATCGATGGAGCGTACGAGGATCTCTCCGAAGAGAACCGCGAGGTCGCGGACGCGCTCGAGGACTCGGCGGACGCGCGGCAAGAGATGTTCGTCGAGGCCGACGTCCTCGTGGAGGCGAACTCGAAGGCCGCCGCGGCACTCGGCCCGGCCGAGGACGCGGTCGAGGCGCTCCTCGCTGCGGAGGACCGCTCCGAGCAGGCGGTGGAGAGGTTCAACGAACACACGGAAGAGGGCGTCACCGCCTCGAAGGAGCTCACGAACCAGGCGATCGCCAAGCTCACCGAATCGAAGGGCCTCTTCGAAGAGGCGCAGGAGGCCTTCCCCGAAGCCGACTTCGAGCCCTTCATCGAGTACATAGACGCCCGCATCGCGCTGCTCCAGCAGTCGGTGAAGATCGACGAGACGTGGCTGGCGGGCGGCAACGAGAACCTCGAGAAGGCCAACGAGCTGCTCGAGGCGTACGCCATCGAGGAGAACGTGGTCGCCGCGCTCGCGGAGACGCTCCCCGCCTCGGAGACGGAGCCGATCGCGGCCGCCTACGCGGAGCTCACGGAGGATGCGGAGGAGCGCTATCTCGACGCGCGCGACAGAGCGATAGAGGCCGACGGCCGCTTGAGGGAGTTGCTCGAAGCGGAGGGCTCGTGACACCCGAGGAGTCCTGGTCCGGCTGGTGGTGGCCCGCGGCGACGGCCGTCCTGGGCGGCGCGATCATCATCGCCGCGCGACACAGCGTGCTGCGGACCGGGGCCCTACTCCTCGGCCTTGACGCCCTCGAGCTTCATGATGAAGCGGACCCGCCCCTCGGCGCCTTCCGGCTTGCCCAGGAAGGAATCGTAGGACTCGGCCGCCGCATCCATCGTGTCCAGGAGCGCTTCTCCCGCAGCCGCCTCGTCGACACCCTCGGCCATGCCGCCGGCGATCTCGTCGAGCGCGCTCTCGGTCGTCTTGATGCCGGGGACGTACTGTCCCATGAGCGTGCCGCCGTCCCGGAGTGCCGTGAGCGTCGAGGCGAGCGCGTCGAATGTCGCGGGCAGCTCTTCGAGCATGCCCAGCTGGTCCGCGCTGCCGGCGAGCCCGCCCTCGAGCTCGTTCAGGCCGAACGCGAGGCCCTCGAGCCCGGCCTTCGTGTCGACGAGACCGGGGAGCTGCTGCCCCTGGACCTCCCCGCCGTCCCTCAGGACGACGAGCGCCTGTGTGAGCTGTCCGAACTCAGCCGGGATCTGCTCGAGCGCCTTCGACTCCTCCGCGAGCTGGTCGAGTCCCGCGGCGGTCTCACCGAGACCGGCAGACAGCTCGACGAGTCCGTCGCGCGTGGTCGTGATGCCGGGCACGGGCTCGATGACTCCGGGAGCTACCTCGACGAGGCCTCCCACGGTGAGCGTCGTGAGCATCGAGTTCTGGGCGAGCAGCATGCCGTCGAGCGTCTGGACGTCGGGGTCGGCAGGATAGGACGCCGCGATCGAGCCGGCCAGTGTCGAAGCCGCCTGGTTCGAGACGCGCAATCCCTCCAGCATGAGGATCTGCTGGTCCAGGAGCATGATCAGGTCGTCGAGGCCGTCCTGGGACTGGCGGACCTCGTCGGCGAGCTGGGCGATGGCTGGTGGCAGCTCCGTGAGGTCGCCGCAGTCCACCGACTCCATCTCCTTGATGAGCTCGTCCAGGTACATGATCTGGCCGTCCACGAGGAGGACGAGCCCGTCGGCCCCGTCGCTCATCTGGCTCACGCCCCCGAGGAGCTGATCGAACGCGCCCATCTGGGCCGCGAGGTCGTCGAGCTGGGAGGTGTCGAACTGGCCCAGGATGCCGTCGAGGATGGCGACGTGGCCCCCCGAGAGCTTCGACAGCCCCTCGATGCCTTCCTGGAGATCGCCCAGCTGCCCGGCGATGTCGAGGTCCGGTGCCTGGTCGGAGACCTTCTGCGGGACCGCGCTGACGATCATCGGCTCGAGCGCGATGTCGACCATGTCCATCTCGATCGAGACGGTCTCCTCGGGCTGCGGGAACGTCACGAAGTTGTACATCATGTTCGAGCCCGTGACCGCCGGCTGACCGACGTCCTCGCTCTCGACGTTCGTGACCTTGAGGCCGTCGAACGTCATCTGGACCACCACGAGGAAGGGCGTCCAGAACTCGGACGTGGACGTCTCGATGGAGCCGTCGGCGGCGGTGAACTCGAGCGTCTCCTCCTGGCGGTCGGTGTTGACCACCGTGAGCTCGATACCGAGCCTCCCGCTCTCACCTGCGAGCGCGTCGGGCTCGATATCGCGGCCGTCGAGCGTGTAGGCGACGGATACCTCGATCGGTGTCGGCTTCTCGGTCTCGGTCCGGTAGAAGATGTCGCGGCGCCCGTCCACCTCGACGGTCCAGGCGATGTCGCCGTTCGAGATCTCGGGCTCCAGCTCCTCCTTCAGGGACTCGACGCCGTTGACGTCACCTTTGTCGACGACCGTGACCTCGCCGGAGCCGACGATCTTGAGCCAGTCCACGACGACGGTCTCCTGCACGTCGCCGCTGGCGTCCATGAGCACGTAGACCGTCTCGTCGTCGGTGACGGTGACGTCCGCCGTGGACGAGGGCGCAGACGTCGCAACGGACACGCTCGTCACGAGGAGCGCGAGCATCACCCCGGCGGCGGCGAGCTTGCGTCGCCGCGCTCGTCGGGCTCCGAAGCGCTCCCGCCTGCGCGCCCTTCGGGCCATCTCGTGCTCACGTCTGCCTGTCGAGGATGCCATCGCACTCATCTCTCCCTGGTCTCCTTGGGCCAGCGGATGCTGGTCCTCTCGAACAGTGGCTGCCCCACGACGAGCACGCCGGGCAGGAGGAACACGACGATGAAGAAGCTGATCACGGCGCCGCGCGAGATGAGCGTCGCGAGCTGGCTGATGATGCCGATCTCCGTGAAGAACACCATCCCGATCGTGGCCGCGAAGAGCGTGCCCGCGCTCACGAGGATCGAGGGTGCCGACTCCGCGAGCGCCTTCTCGATCGCCACGCGTCTGTCGCCCGTCTTGCGGACCTCTTCCTCGAACCTCGAGGTCAGGAGGATCGCGTAGTCGACCGTCGCGCCGAGCTGGATGGCGCCGATCGCGAGGATCGCGAAGAAGATGATCTCCTGGCCCATGAGCCCCGAGATCCCCTGGTTGAGGAAGATCGCGAGCTCGATGGCGGCCAGCAGTGCGATCGGCACGGTGAGCGAGCGGAACGCGATCATCACGATGATGAAGATGGCGATGAGCGACACGAGGTTCACGCGGTTGACGTCCTCGGCGGAGAGCTCCTCCATGTCCTTGAGGAGCGGCACCTCTCCCGTCACGTACGTCTCGCCGGGATACGTGCTCGCCGACGCGCGGATCTTGTCGAGCACCCCGGTCGTGCGCGCGTCGCCGAAATCGTACTCGACCGATGCGTTGATGAACGTGTAGCCGCCGCTGAAGAAGGCCTCACGGGCCTCTTCGGGGATGAACTCGTCGGGAATGAGCGGGTCGACGACGTCCGTGTACGCGAACGCGCCCGATACCCCGTCGATCTCCTCCACGCTCCCCGCCAGATCCTCCAGGTCGGTCTTGGACCCGGTGTCCTCCACGATGACGAAGATGGACGTCTGCCGTCCGAAGCGCTCCGCGATCTCGTCGGCCGCGATCGAGGACGGGAGTCCGTCGGGCAGGCTGTCCGAGAGGTCGTAGTTCTGCTGGACCTGGAGGTAGCCCCAGACGGCCGGCACGAAGAGGAGCAGGCCGATGAGCGCGAACACGCCGGCATGCTTGCCGATGAACGCGCCGAGCTTCCCGAAGTCGGGCATGTGCGTCTTGTGCGAGAAGCGCTCGATGAGCGTGTCGAACGCGAGCAGCAGCGCCGGCAGGATCGTGAAGACCGCGATCACCGTGATGAGCACGCCGCGAGCGAGCGTGAAGCCCATGTCCGCGCCGAAGCCGAGCCGCATCACCGACAGCGCGAGGAAGCCCGCGATGGTGGTCGCCGACGCGGACGAGATGGACTTGAACGCGCCGACGATCGCCCGTTCCATCGCGGTCTCGGGATCGTGCTCCCGCTTCTCTTCCTCGAACCGGTGGTAGAGGAAGAGCGCGTAGTCCATGGTGACGGCGAACTGCAGCGCGAACACGATGACGCCGGTGATGTACGACATCTCCTGTCCGACGTAGTACGCGAACCCTAGGTTGTAGAGGACCGACAGCCCGATCGTCACCACGAACAGGAGCGGCACGATGATCGACGGTATGGTCAGGACCAGCACGACCGTCACCAGGACCAGCGCGGAGATACCGATCTTGAGCTGGTCGCCCGACATGACGTCCTCGAGCTCGATCTGGTCGGCGCCGGTGACCCACGCGGTCTCGTCGGCCAGCAGCTCCTTGATGTCGAGGAAGGCTTGCCGCGTGCGCGGGTCGGTCCCTCCGACCGCGAAGCTCACCTGGACGAGCGTGGCCTCGCCCTCGAAGTAGTTCTCCTCCACGGACTCGGGCCAGAACTCGCGCGGCACGGCGAGGTCGGTGAGATCGTCGGCCCAGGAGACCCTCTCGATACCCTCGATCTCCTCGAGCTGCTCGACTATGCGGGCCGCTTCGACCGGCGTGACGTCGTCGATCATGATCTGGGCGGTGTTGCCGAGCTTGAAGTCCTCGTTGAGTATCTCGAAGCCCTGCACCGACTTCAGTTCCTGCGGCAGGTACTCGAACATGTCGTAGTTGATGCCGGCGTTCATCACTCCGAAGGCCCCGAACACCGCCAGGATCGCCGCGATGCCGAGGATCGCCTTGCGGAAGCGGACGATGGAGTGGGCGATCCGGCTCAGCACGGGCGCATCCCGTCCAGGAAGAGGGAGGCGACGAAGTCGGCGACGGCGTCAGGGTCCCATGCCGACTCTCCGGCGGGCACGTCGTGGTCCGAGCCCCCCAGGATCCTGGAGGCGACGCGGATATGCGCCATGCCGACGAGGCATTCGGCCGCCATGACGGGGTCCACCGCGCGCAGCTCTCCCGACTCGATCCCCTCGGTGATCGTGGCCGCGAGGGCGGCCATCACGGGAGCGAATCCGGCGAGGGAGTAGCTCGTACCCTCGTCGCCCGCCCGCGTGCTCGTCACGATCCGGACGAGGCTCTCGTGCTCCAGCACGATCGAGATGTACGCGCGGACCCAGCCGCGGATGCGCTCGGACGCGGTCCCTTCAGCGGAGAGCGCCTCCTGGCCCGAGCTGATGAGTGTGGCCACGCCCTCGTCGACGATCGCCTCGAAGAGCGAGAGCTTGTCCTCGAAATGGTAGTAGATGAGGCCGGTAGAGACGTCGCAGGCACCCGCGATGTCGGCGACGGTGACGTTCCGGTAGCCGCGCTCGGCGAAGAGCTGCTCGGCCGATCGGAGGATGCGTTCGCGCGCGCCCTCGTCGTGCGGGGCGTCGGACTCGCGGGTGGTTGTGGGCTGCACGGTGGGCGGGGCCTTCCCGGTCCTGACTGAACGTTCAGTCAGGAAGTATACCGCAAGCGTGAGGGCACTGTGGTGACCCGCATCACCCCTCGTCGTAGCCCGCACCACGCCGGACGAGACCCCCGACGTCGAGGACGGTGACCGTGGAGCCCTCGAGCTCGATGAGCCCCTCGTCGCGGAGGCGCGCGAAGGCGCGCGAGAGGGTCTCGGGCCCCGTGGCCAGTGTGGAGGCAAGCTCCGTCTTCGTCATGCCGAGATCCACGACGAGGCCCTCCGGTGATGGACGTCCGACCGCCAGGGCGCGACCGAACAGGTACGAGGCCAGTCGGGACGGGACGTCCGCCGCCAGCGCCTTGACCACATCCATCAGGCGCTCCGAGCGGCGGGCCACCGCGGTCACGGTGGCCCGTGCGACCATCGGGTCCCCGGCCACGAGCGCGTGCAGGGCGTCCGCTCGCACGAGGACCACGTCGCTGACGGCGGCGGCCTCGGACATCGCGTCGTGCCGTCCGCCGGCCAGTGCGGGGCCGAGGCCGACCGCGTCGCCGGGCCCGACGCGCTCGAGCGTGACGGACCTCCCGCCGGCCGTGAGGTGGTACACGCGGATCTCTCCCGCGTCGATGATGGCGAACTCGTCGGCGAGATCTCCCTCGGAGAAGAGGACCTCGCCGGGCCCGAGCGCGACGGCCCGCGACGCCGCCGCGAGCGGTCCCGCGCTCGTCGGATCGACTCCCACGAGGAGTCTCGACGCGGCGAGCGCCCCAGCGATCTCACGCACCCTCACACCACCTCCGCCCCGAGTGTAGTCGAGCCTTCCGGGCGGTGTGGGTACCTTCC
>JAUVQN010000083.1 GCA_030598125.1 Coriobacteriia bacterium
ACTGCACGCGCGTCGCCGCGGCCATTTACGGACGCTTCATCGACGAGATGGTGCCGGTATCGAGTACGCGTGTCGCCGAGATGACCAAGCTCCTGGAGAACATCTATCGCTGCGTGAACATCGCGCTCGTGAACGAGCGGCTGGTACTGTCCGACCGCATGGGCATCGACATGTGGGAGGTCGTGGACGCGGCCAAGACGAAGCCGTTCGGCTTCATGCCGTTCTATCCCGGTCCCGGGCTCGGCGGGCACTGCATCCCGATCGACCCCTTCTACCTGGCGTGGAAGGCGCGCGAGTACGACTTCCACACCGAGTTCATCGAGCTCGCCGGCAAGACGAACGAGAACATGCCGTACTACGTCGTGAGCCGTCTGATGGACGCACTGAACGAGCACGGCAAGGCGCTCGCGGTCTCGCGGATCCTGATCCTCGGGGTCGCCTACAAGCCCGATATCGACGACGTGCGCGAGTCGCCTGCGCTGAAGATCATCGAGCTGCTGGAGGGGCGCGCGCCCGACCTCGTCTACCACGACGCGCACGTGCCGGAGATCCGAGTCGACGGGGGCACGATGGGAAGCGTCGAGCTCACGTCCGAACTCGTGGCGAGCTCGGACGTCGTCGTGGTCGTCACGGATCACTCCGGCGTGGACTACGACATGGTCGTGCGGGAGGCGCCGCTCGTGCTGGACACGAGGAACGCGCTCGCCGACTACGACGACGACAAGGTGGTGCGACTCGAGGATGGACAAGCCCGTGCGGGTAGGTGTGGTCGGCTACGGCTACTGGGGCCCCAACATCGTGAGGAACGTCGACCAGCTCGAGGACGCCGAGCTCGTCGCGGTCGCCGACGCGAGTCCTGACAACGTGGCGCGCCTCGAGGAGCGTTACCCGGACGTCGCGGCCGTCTCCGACGTCTCCTCGCTGCTGACGGAGCACGCTCTCGACGCGGTCGTCGTCGCCACATCCGTGCCCACGCACTACGAGATCGCGCGCCAGGTGATCGACGCTGGGCTCCACTGCTTCGTCGAGAAGCCGCTCACGCTCACCTCGGCCGACGCCGAGGACCTCGTGAAGCGGGCCGACGAGAAGGACGTCGTCCTCATGGTCGGCCACCTCATGGAGTACCACACCGCCGTCAACTGGATCCGCGACTACATCCGCTCGGGCGATCTGGGGGACGTGCTCTACCTCCACGCCCAGCGCCTGAATCTCGGGAAGGTCCGAAAGGACGAGAACGCGTTCTGGTCGCTCGCTCCGCACGACGTCTCGGTCGCCCTCTACCTGCTCGACGAGACTCCCGACTACGTCTCGGCCGCCGGTGCCGACTACCTGCAGGACGGTGTGAACGACGTCGTATTCGCCAACCTGCACTTCCCGTCGGGCAGGACCGCGAACATCCACGTCTCCTGGCTCGATCCTCACAAGGTGCGGCGCTTCACGATCGTCGGGAGCAAGAAGATGCTCGTCTTCGACGACATGCAGGCCACGGAGAAGATCTGGATCTACGACAAGGGCGTGGTGCCGAAGGAAGCCCTCGGCTACGGTGAGGACCTGAGGCTGAGGTTCGGCGACATCACGGTCCCGTTCCTCAAGATGGAGGAGCCCCTGGCGCTGGAGGTCCAGCACTTCCTCGACTGCTGCGACGCGGGCACGACGCCGCGCTCCGACGGTCGCGATGGCTTGCGGGTGGTGCGCACGCTCGAGGCCGTGGACGAGTCGGTCGCCGGCGGCGGGCGTCCGGTCGAACTCGACCTGGAGGCGTAGCCGGGTGTGTGACGTCATCGACCCCGGGGCTCGGATAGGGAAGGGCTTCGCCCATGGCGCCGGCGTCGTCGTCGAGGCCGGCGCCGATATCGGCGAGGATGTGACGCTCGGGAACCACGTCACCGTGCACGCCGGCACGCGTCTGGGCGACGGGACCAGCATCGCCGACTTCGCGGTGCTCGGGCGCCGCCCCAGGCTCTCCAGGCGTTCCACCGCCGCGGGGGGCGAGCTTCCGCCGCTCGAGCTCGGCGCCGGCTGTTCGGTCGGCTCGCATACCGTGCTCATGGCGGGGAGCGTCCTGGGCCCCGGTTGCATCGTGGGCGACTGCGCCGGCATCCGTGAGCGGTGCGAGATCGGCGACGACGTCGTCGTCGGGCGTGCGGTCACGGTCGAGAACGACACGTCGATAGGGTCGCGCACCAAGATACAGAGCGGCGCCTACGTGACGGCGTACGTCACGATCGAGGAGGACTGCTTCATCGCGCCCATGGTGGTGACGACGAACGACAACTTCATGGGGCGCACGGAGGCACGCCTCGAGCTGATGAAGGGACCCGTCCTGCGCCGCGGCGCCAGGGTGGGCGGTGGCGCCCATCTGCTGCCGGGCGTGGAGATCGGCGAGGAAGCCTTCGTCGCGACCGGCGCCGTCGTCACGCGCGACGTGCCTGCACGGACGGTCGTGATGGGCGTGCCGGCCAAGCCGGTCCGCGGCCGCGCGGACGAGGTAAGGCGCGAGAACCAGTGAGACTGGCCGCGCGGGGCGTGGCCGCACGATGACTGGAGGCCGGATGGACATCCCCCTGCTCGACCTGCGCGCGCAGTACGCGGGCTTGAAGGACGAGATCGACGGCGCCGTGGGCGAGGTGCTCTCCCAGGCGGCGTTCATCGGCGGACCGCGCGTGAAGGCCATCGAGGAGGCTGTCGCCGAGTGCTGCGGCGTCTCGCACGGTGTGGCCTGCGGGAACGGCACGGACGCGCTCTTCCTCATCCTCGCGAACCTCGGCATCGGCAAGGGCGACGAGATCATCACGACGCCCTTCACGTTCGTCGCGTCGGCCGAGTCGATCGTGCACGTGGGTGCGGTGCCCGTCTTCGTGGACATCGAGCCGGGGACGTACAACATGGACGTCGGTCAGCTCGAGGCGGCCGTCACCGAGCGGACGAAGGCGATCATGCCCGTGCACATCTTCGGACAGTGCGTGGACATGGATCCCGTTCGTGAAGCGGCCAAACGGCACGGTCTCGCGGTCATCGAGGACGCCTGCCAGGCGATCGGAGCCACGTACAGGGGCGTGCGAGCGGGCGCGCTCGGGGATGCGGCGGCCTTCTCCTTCTTCCCCTCCAAGAATCTCGGCTGCGCGGGGGACGGCGGCATGATCGTCACCGACGACGCCGAGCTCGCCGCGAAGGCCAAGAAGATGGCGTCGCACGGCACGTCCAAGAAGTACTTCCACGACGCCATGGGCGTGAACAGCAGGCTCGACTCGCTGCAGGCGGCCATCCTGCTCGAGAAGCTGCCCCATCTGGACGACTGGAATGCGGGGCGCCGAGCCGCCGCCGCCGTCTACGACGAGCTCCTGGCCGACTCCGGTCTCGCGCTGCCCGAGACGCGCGACTTCGGTGAGCCAGTGTATCACCTCTACGTCGTCCGCTCGCCCGACCGCGACGGTATCATGGCGGCGCTCAAGGACGCGGGCATCGGCACGGCGGTCTACTACCCGCGCGCGCTGCACCTGCAGGAGGTCTTCGGCTACCTCGACTACTCGGAGGGCGACTTCCCCGTCGTCGAGGCCGCCCAGGAGGAGGTCTTCGCGATACCGCTCTTCCCGGAGATCACGCGCGAGCAGCAGGAGCGTGTGGCCGAGGTCATCGCGGGAGCGACGGGGTAGCACGGGATGCGAGTCGTCTCGATCGTCGGGGCCCGGCCGCAGTTCATCAAAGCGGCGCCGGTCTGCCGCGCGCTTCGGAAGCGGCACGAGGAGGTCCTCGTGCACTCGGGTCAGCATTACGACTACGGGATGTCCGACGTCTTCTTCGAGGAGCTCGACATCCCCGCGCCCGATTTCAACCTCGGGGTCGGCTCGGGCGGTCACGGTCGTCAGACGGGCGAGATGATGGGCATGCTCGAGGAGCTCCTTCTCGAGCAGCGGCCCGACGCGGTGCTCGTCTACGGGGACACGAACACGACGCTCGCCGGTGGACTCGCCGCAGTCAAGCTGGACGTCCCCGTCGTCCACGTCGAGGCCGGGCTGCGCTCCTTCGACCGCTCGATGCCCGAGGAGATCAACCGCGTGGTCGTGGACCACGTCTCGAGCGTGCTGCTCTGTCCCACCCGCGTCGCGGCCGACACCCTGGCGCGCGAGGGTGTCGTGGAAGGCGTCGAGGTCGTCGGCGACGTCATGCTCGACGCCGTCCGCTTCTTCGCAGAGCGTATCGATGCGGAAGAGGTCCTGACCCGCTTCGGGCTCGAGAGCGGCGGCTTCTATCTAGCGACCCTGCATCGCGCGGCGAACAGCGACGATCCCGAGCGACTGGCCGCGGTCCTTCGCGCGTTCGAGCGCCTCGACGCTCCCGTGCTCTTCGCCGTCCATCCCCGGACCGCCAAGAACCTTGAGCGCCACGGGCTCGACGGGGACCTGGACGCTTCCGAGCGCGTCATCGCCGTGCCGCCGGTCTCGTACACGGAGACGGTGGCCCTGCTCGGCGAGGCGAAGGCGCTGCTCACCGACTCGGGCGGCATGCAGAAGGAGGCCTATTTCCTGCGCGTCCCGTGCGTGACGCTCCGCGAGGAGACGGAATGGGTCGAGACCGTCGAGCTGGGCTGGAACCGGCTCGTGGGCACGGACGAGCAGGCCATCGTGGACGCCGCGGGCGATCTCGCGGTGCGCGACGCCCACCCCGACGTCTACGGGGACGGACACGCCGCCGAGGCCGCGGTCGCGGCCGTTGAGCGGCCTCTCACGGACGGATGAGTGCACGAGTGACGGGTTCCCCGAAGCTCTGGGTGGATATGACGAACTCGCCGCACGTGCTCGTGCTGCGTCCCGTCATCGAGGAGTTCGAGCGGCGCGGGTGGGACGTGACGGTGACCGCGCGCGAGTTCGCGCAGACGGTCCCGCTGCTCGAGCGGGCGGGCATCCCGCACACCGTCATCTCCAGGCACCGGGGCCGGAACATGGCCGCCAAGGGCTACGGGCTCGCGGCCCGGACCGCAGCGATGGTCCGCTTCGGGAGGGGCGAGGGCTTCGATCTCGCGCTGTCGCACGCGAGCAACGACCTGCCCGTCGCCTCCAAGGTGCTCGGCGTGCCGCACGTCACCATGTTCGACTACGAGCACGCGAAGCTGTCTCACCACATCAACGTGAGGCTGTCCTCTGTGGCGCTCGTGCCGGACGCCATACCCGTCGAGTCGCTGGCGTCGTATGGGGGCTCTCCGGAGAAGGTCGAGCGGTATCCGGGTCTCAAGGAGGAGTACTACCTCGCGGACTTCGAGCCCGACCGGGAGGTCTTGAGCTCGCTGGGGCTCGACGAGGAGCGGGTGCTCGTCGTGGTCCGCACGCCACCCAGCGTGGCGGCGTATCACAGGATGGAGAACCCGGTCTTCGGGGACGTGCTCGCACGTGTGGCATCGCGCGTGCATGAAGGTGAGGCGCAGGCTGTCGTCCTCGTCCGTACGCCCGATCAGCGGGCCGAGATCGCCGCGATCGACGCGGACGCGTTCGTCGTGCCAGAGACTGTGGTGGACGCGCAGAGTCTTGTATACTACGCGGACGTCGTCGTGAGCGGCGGCGGCACGCTGAACAGGGAAGCGGTCGCGCTCGGCACGCCGGCCTACACGGTATTCCAGGGAGAACTCGGCGCCGTGGACCGGCGTCTCATCGAAGAGGGGCGACTCACGAGGCTCGACGACGCCGCCGAGCTACCGCTCGAGAAGAAACCGAGAGAGGAACGCCCGCGCGTGCGCAGGCCCGTGGGCGACCTCGTGGACAGGATCGTGACCGCCGGCCGCCGGCCGACGGTCACCTGAGTCGAAGGTATGGGCAAGCACTCCGCCACATCAGTCCCGGACGAGCGGCCAGAGGATGCTCCGCTGCCCCAGTCCGAGGAACAGGACGCGACCGAGCGGCGCTCTGCCGACACCGAGGACGACGGTGTCAGGACGCAGCGTCAGCGTCGGCGCGCACGGCGTCGCAAGCGTATCCTGGCCGGCTGCGGGACGGTCTTCCTGCTCGTCGTCCTCGCACTCGCCGTCGCGGGTTTCGCGTACGTCAGGAACGTGGACAGGCGCATCGAGGAGCGCACCGCCCAGATCGACCCCGAGCTGGAGGAGACGCTCGCCGAGCGCCCCGAGGAGCCGACGGACCCCTTCTACATGCTGCTGCTCGGCTCCGACGTGCGTCCCGGCGAGACGCAGGCGCGGGCCGACAC
>JAUVQN010000133.1 GCA_030598125.1 Coriobacteriia bacterium
CGGCCCTGGCACGCCAGGGACGCCTCGACCCGGTCATCGGCCGCGACGACGAAATCCGCCGGGTCATGAAGGTTCTTGGTAGGCGAACCAAGAACAACCCGGTCCTCATCGGAGAGCCGGGCGTGGGCAAGACCGCGGTCGTCGAGGGTCTCGCGCAGAACATCGCGCGCGACGACGTGCCGGAGACGCTCAGGGACAAGCAGCTCTACACGCTGGATCTGGCGGCGCTGGTCGCCGGGTCCAAGTACCGCGGCGAGTTCGAGGAGCGTCTCAAGAAGGTCATGAAGGAGATCCGGGAGCGCGGCGACATCATCCTGTTCGTGGACGAGATGCACACGCTCGTGGGCGCCGGTGCGGCCGAAGGGGCCATCGACGCTGCTTCGATCATCAAGCCGGCGCTCGCGCGCGGCGAGCTCCAGACCATCGGGGCGACCACGCTCAACGAATTCCGGAAGTATGTCGAGAAGGACCCAGCGCTGGAGCGGCGGTTCCAGCCGATCCTCGTAGGGGAGCCTTCCGTGGACGAGACGATCGAGATCCTGTTGGGACTGCGCGACAGGTACGAGGCGCACCACTGCGTCTCTATCACCGACGACGCGATCGAGAGCGCCGCGTCCCTCGCGGACCGCTACATCTCCGACCGCTTCCTGCCCGACAAGGCGATCGACCTCATCGACGAGGCGGGCTCCAAGGTCCGCATCGCCACGATGATGACGCCTCCCGACATCCGCGAGACCGACGATCGATTGAGGTCCGTGCGAACCGAGAAGGAGGCCGCGATCGAGGCGCAGGAGTTCGAGAAGGCCGCCTCGCTCAGGGACGACGAGAAGCGCATCCTGGCGGAGAAGCGCGCACTCGAGACGGAGTGGCTCCAGCCGGAGATGCGCAGACTCGTCGAGGTCACGACTCAGGAGATCGCCGAGGTGGTCTCCATGTGGACGGGCATCCCCGTCGTGAGTCTCACGGAGGAGGAGACCGAGAAGCTCCTTCGCATGGAGGGGAGCCTGCACGAGCGGGTCATCGGGCAGGACGAGGCCGTGTCGGCGGTGTCCCGGGCCATCCGGCGCACGCGCGCGGGCTTGAAGGACCCGGCCCGACCGTCCGGCTCGTTCATCTTCCTCGGCCCGTCGGGTGTGGGCAAGACGGAGCTCTCCAAGGCGCTCGCCGCGTTCCTCTTCGGAAGCGAGGACTCACTCATCCAGCTCGACATGTCCGAGTACATGGAGAAGCACACCGTCTCGCGGCTCATCGGCTCGCCTCCCGGCTACGTCGGTTTCGAGGAGGGCGGTCAGCTCACTGAGGCCGTCCGCCGCCGCCCGTACTCGGTCATCCTCTTCGACGAGATCGAGAAGGCGCATCCGGACGTCTTCAACGTGCTCCTGCAGATCCTCGAGGAGGGTCGCCTGACCGACGCGCAGGGGCGCAAGGTGGACTTCAAGAACACGATCCTCATCATGACCTCCAACCTCGCGGCGCGGGATATCTCGAAGGGCCGCTCGCTCGGGTTCTCCGCCGAGGAGCAGGAAAGCACGCTGCCCTACGACAAGCTCAAGGAGCGGGTCACGGGCGAGCTGAAGAAGGTGTTCAGGCCCGAGTTCCTCAACCGCGTGGACGAAGTGATCGTCTTCCACGAGCTGGCGAGCGACGAGATCGCTTCCATCGTGGATCTCATGGTGTCGCGCCTGCGAGACCAGCTTCTGCAGCACGGCATCGG
This sequence comes from Coriobacteriia bacterium, assembly GCA_030598125.1. Taxonomy (GTDB): domain Bacteria; phylum Actinomycetota; class Coriobacteriia; order Anaerosomatales; family JAUVQN01; genus JAUVQN01. The sequence continues at coordinate 1,715 of JAUVQN010000133.1, forward strand.
CATCGTGCTCGCCGACGACGCTCGCCTTCTGCTCGGCAAGGAGGGATTCGACCCCGCGCTCGGCGCAAGACCGCTCAGGCGTGCCATCCAGCGCCTCGTGGAGGATCCGCTGTCTGAGCAGATACTCGCGGGACAGTGGGAGAGCGACGACGTGATCGAGGTCGTGGTCGAAGAGGGCGAGCTCGCCTTCCGGAAGAGCGATCTCAAGGCCTCGTCGTTCGCGAAGCCCAAGTCGCCCAAGGACGGTGGGAGCTCGCCCCTGCTGCCTCCCTCGGTGTCGGGCGGAGGGACGTCGATCGCCGGCGACTCCGTCGGCGCCTAGAACGTGGCGCGCACCCGCACCCTCTGGCGATGCCAAGGCTGCGGCTACGGCACGCCCAGATGGCTCGGGCGCTGTCCTGACTGCGGTGAGTTCGAGACGTTCGTCGAGGAGTCCGTCGCGCCCGACGGACCCGCGGACGGCGCCACGGAGGTCCGCCCCGCTGCGCCGACGCCGATCGGAGACGTGGAGGCCAGCGCCGAGCACCGCCTCGCGACCGGTGTGGAGGAGTTCGACCGGGTACTGGGCGGTGGACTCGTCGAGGGATCGCTCGTGCTCCTGGGCGGCGAACCGGGCATAGGGAAGTCCACGCTGCTCCTGCAGGCTGCGGGAGCACTCGCCGAGGCGGGCGTCCCGGTGCTCTACGCATGCGGCGAGGAGTCGCCCGCGCAGGTCAGGATGCGAGCCGAGCGGCTCGGCATCGGCACGGCCCCGGGACTCTCACTGCTGGCGGAGACGGACGTGGCCGTCGTCGTCGCGACGGCCGACGCGGAGGAGCCGCGCATCGTCGTGGTGGACTCGATACAGACTGCGCACGACCCGGAGCTCACGGGAGCTCCGGGCAGCGTCGGCCAGGTCCGTGCGGCTACGACGAGACTCATGCGGTTGGCCAAGGATCGCGGCACTATCGTGCTCGTCGTCGGTCATGTCACCAAGGAAGGGGCCATAGCGGGCCCGCGCGTGCTCGAGCACATCGTGGATACGGTGCTCTACTTCGAGGGCGACCGCGACCACGCGTTCCGCGTCGTTCGAGCGGTGACGAACCGGTTCGGCTCCGTCAGCGAGATCGGCGTGTTCGAGATGGGTGAGGATGGGCTCAAGGGCGTGGGTTCGCCCTCGAGCTTCCTCATCGCGGACCGGCCCGAAGGGGCCGCTGGCTCGGTGGTCACCGTGGCGATGGAGGGGTCCCGGCCGCTGCTCGTGGAGGTGCAGGCGCTCGTCAGCCCGTCGTACCTGGAGACGCCCCGCCGGCTCGCGAACGGCGTGGACCGGGGCAGGCTCCTCCAGGTGCTCGCCGTGCTCGAGCAGCGGGCCGGTCGCTCCGTGGGTTCTTCCGACGTCTACGCCTCGGTCACGGGCGGCGTCCGTGTCTCGGAGCCGGCATGCGATCTCGCGCTCGCCGTCGCCGTGGCCTCGGCCGTCTCGGAAGAGCCCATCGATCCGCGGACGGTCGTCTTCGGCGAGCTGGGTCTCGCGGGCGAGGTCCGGCCCGTCCCGCATCTCGGGGCGCGTCTGACCGAAGCGGCCCAGCTCGGTTTCGAGCGCGCGGTGAGCGGGAGGCCCCGCGGTGACGATCCAGGGGTGGCAGGGATACGGCTCGCCGGGGTGCGTGACCTCGCGGAGGCGCTCGCGACCACGAAGTAGCGCGGACTGGGACTCCCGGGACCGGTGGCGCCCCCGGGGCGACGGGTGGCACAATGAGGTGGGACGACTTCCGCACGGTTGGAGGGACGCGTGGCGAGAGCCGATTTCGAGGATTCCGCATTCGCACTCGTGGCGCCAGGTACCACGCTGAGGGCGGCGCTGGACAACATCCTGCTCGCTCGCACGGGGGCGCTCATCGTCATCGGGGACGTCGACGAGGTCGAGCAGATCTCCGACGGCGGGTTCGCGCTGGACGCTCCGTTCGAGCCCCAGCGGCTCTTCGAACTCTCGAAGATGGACGGGGCCATCCTTCTCGATGAGGAGTGTACGCGCATCCTCAGGGGCAACGTGCACCTCGTGCCGGACGCAGATCTCCTCACCCTAGAGACGGGCATC
>JAUVQN010000061.1 GCA_030598125.1 Coriobacteriia bacterium
ATCTTCACCGGGTAGAGAGCGTCGCCGGGGAGCGCCGCCTCCGACGCGACGGCGACGCCGCCCATCATCGCGACCGCGAGCGCCGTCGCAAGGGCGAACGTGCTGACCCTGCGGGCGGGGCGGTGGGACGGATCCTGGCGGACCGCCCCCGTCACGTGACGGCGCACGTCCTTTCGCGAGCCACGAGGCATCGCTTCAGCAGCGCCCTCCAGTGCGGACTCAAGGCCCACCGGGATGGTGTCGTCGGTATGTGTCATGTCCGCTTCACTCATCGGACGTCTCCTCGGTCAGGATCCGCTCCAGGCTGCGCACGGCTCTGTGCTGCAGCGCCTTCACCGATCCTTCCGTCTTGCCGAGCGTCTCGCCGATCTCACGCTGGCTCATGCCCCAGAAGAACCTGAGCACGATCACGTCGGCCTGTTCCTCGGTCAGGCGGCGTATCGCCGCCCTGACCCGCTCGGCGTCGAGATTGCTCAGCACGATCTCGTCCGGGCGGTCGCGAGCCGGCAGGCGTTCCGCGGCGTCCTCCCCCACGAACGTGGGAGCCCTTCCGCTCCTGCGGTGCCAGTCGATCGTGACGTTCCGCGCGATGCGGAAGAGCCACGCCGAGAACGGCAATCCCCGATCGTCGTAGCGACCGATCGCCTCGTAGGCCTTGAGGAACGCCGTCTCGGTCAGGTCCTCGGCGTCATGCGAGCTCGATACACGTGCGCGCACGAACGCATAGACCCTGTCGACGTACTCGTCGTAGAGCTTCCCAAAGGCTCTGGCGTCACCCTGGGCCGCCTTGCCGACGAGCCGCTCGAGACGCTTCTCGCGTCTATCCGTCATCTATGAAAGGCCCTTCGCCTTCACTAACGCTCGACACTCCGTTCGGTTACGGTCGAACTGGCGGTCGACGATTCGACCGGGACTCGGCACCTGTGTCGCCGCACCCGCGCGACGGCGGTACGGGACATGCTAGGGCCTCTGGGTACACGACGTATACTGCCTGCACCCGAGAGCTGCGTGGCACACCTTCCGAAGCCGCCCTGAGCAGGCAGTCTGCGTGCTAGAGTTACCTCTTGGGCCGACTCCGTACCCGCCGACCAGGATGGACAGGCATGACCATACGCACGGTCGCCCTCGTCACACCGCCCTACCACTCCGGCGTCGTCGAGACGGCCGGCACGTGGCCGAACGCCGCGTTCGTCTACCTCGCGGGCGCGCTCCGCGAGGCGGGCGTCGAACCCGTCATCTACGACGCGATGACGATGAACCACGACCTCGAGCAGATCGCCAGCGAACTCGAACGCATCGCCCCGGACATGGTCCTCACGACCGCGTACACGTCCTCGTACCCCAAGGCGGCGACCATGCTCCGGATGGCGAAAGAGACGCTTCCCGGAGTCATCACCGGGATCGGAGGCGTGCACGCCCACTTCATGTACGAAGAGGTCCTCGGCCGGGACGGCGACGCCGTCGACTACGTGTTCCGCGGCGAAGGCGAGGCGAGCCTTCCCGAACTCGTCGCCTGCCTCAACGCCGACGACGACCCAGCCGAGGTCGCTGGGATCGCGTTCGTGCGCGACGGCCACGTCGTAGCGACGCCCGTAAGACCGTGGCACGAGTCGCTCGACGCGCTCCCGACGGCCTGGGACACCGTCGACTGGGACCTCTACCGCTTCTATCCGCTGCCTGACCGGCACCTCGCGGTGGTATCCACGTCGCGCGGCTGCGACCAGGAGTGCACGTTCTGCAGTCAGCAGGCCTTCTGGAGGCAGACGTGGAGAGCGCGCTCGGCCGAGTCGGTCGTCGATGAGCTCGAGATGCTGAGGGACCGCTTCGGCGTGGGCGTCATGATGTTCTCGGACGAGACACCCACGCTCGATCGCGAGCGGTGGGAGAGGATGCTCGACCTTCTCATCGAGCGCGACCTCGGACTGCATCTGCTCATGGAGACGCGCGTGGACGACATCCTGCGCGACGAGGACATCCTCGAGAAGTACCGCGAAGCCGGCGTCAGGCACGTCTACGTCGGCGTGGAGCGCACCGACCAGGCCTCGCTCGACATGTTCAAGAAGAACACCAAGGTGGAGATGGGCAAGCGCGCGATCGAGCTCATCAACTCGCTCGACATGATCTCGGAGACGAGCCTGGTGCTCGGACTCCCCGACGACACACCCGAGACCATCCAGACCACGTTCGACCTCGCCGTGCACTACGACCCGGACCTCGCGTTCTTCCTGACGATCGCCCCATGGCCCTACAGCGACATCTACGCCGAGCTCGAGCCCTACATCGAGTCATACGACTACGAGGACTACAACCTCGTCGCACCGGTCGTGAAGCCCAAGGCGATGACCCGGGACGAACTCATGGAGGAGATCATCGGCTGCTACCGGCGCTTCTACATGGGCAAGCTCAAGAAGGTGCCCTCGATGACGAAGACGAAGCGCGACTACTTCACTATCACGATGAAACTGCTGATGGAGAACTCGTACCTCAGACAGTTCATGGGCGGACTCGGCAAGATGCCAGCAGAGGTCAACGAGCTCGTCGCACGCTTCCGTCAGTAGATCCCGCTCTCGGCCGCGCGCTCCGCTTGGACTCCCAGCTGGCGGATCTTGATCTTGAAGTCGTGGGCGTTCGCCGCCATCGCCATCGCGTCGTCGATGGTGATCTTCCCGCCACGGTAGAGCTGGAGGAGCGACTGGTCGAACGTCTGCATGCCGTAGTACTCCCCCTCCTCCATCGCGTCGCGGATCTTGTACGTCTGGTCCGAGTCGAGTACGTACTCCCGCACCGTGCCGGTCATCACGAGCGCCTCGACCGCGGGAACGAGCCCGCCGTTGATCGAGGGCAGGAGCCGCATCGAGACGATGCCCTTGAGGGTCGCGGCCAGCATGATGCGCACCTGCTTCTGCTGGTACGGCGGGAAGAAGTCGATGATGCGGTTGATCGTCTCGGTGGCATCGATGGTGTGCAGCGTGGACAGCACGAGGTTACCGATCTCCGCGGCCGTGAGCGCGGCGGCGACCGTCTCATGGTCCCGCATCTCTCCGATGAGGATGATGTCGGGGTCCTGCCGCACGACGTGGCGGAGCGCGTCCGCGTAGCTGTCGGTGTCGATGCCGATCTCGCGCTGGTTCACGATGCAGCGATCGTCCCGGTGCAGCACCTCGATCGGATCCTCGATCGTGACGATGTGCGCCTCGCGCGAGTGGTTGATGTGATCGATCATCGCCGCGAGCGTCGTGGTCTTGCCCGAGCCGGCGGTTCCCGTCACGAGCACGAGGCCACGAGGCTCGTCCGCGAGCTGTCGGACGATCGAGGGGAGGCCGAGGTCCTCGATGCTCATCCGCTCGGTCGCCACACGGCGGCACGTGACGCCGACGCTGCCGCGCTGGCGGAAGACGTTCACCCTGAAACGGCCCACGCCCTTCAGCGAGTACGCGAAGTCGACCTCGAGGTGGTGTTCGAACGTCGCGCGCTGGTGCTCGTCCATCATCCCCAGCGCGAGCTTGACCGTCGCCTGGGGATCGAGCGCCGGCAGGTCGCGGAGCAGCTGGAGTCGCCCCTTCTGACGGATCGCAGGCGGACTGCCGGCCTTCAGGTGCAGGTCGGAGCTGCCTCGCTCCGCCATCAGTTTGAGTAGCGCATCGACCTCGGCCACGGTTCACCACCCGGATACGGCGTAGGGACGTGTTCGAACCCCTACGAGAGAGTATCGAGTCGTGTGGCGCTGAGGTTTAGCGCCGATGAGACCCTACGGGCGGCAGGCTCCCGCGTAATCGCCGCGGCTGAGCGGGTCGATGCGCACCACGGCACCGCTGTGCGGCGCGTGACTGTAGCTCCCGCCACCCACGTAGATACCGACGTGATGGATGGGAGACCCGAAGAAGACCAGATCGCCGGGCTGCAGGTTGGCGCGCGATACGCGCGCACCGCTGCCGTACTGGGCACGCGAGCTGTGCGGGAGCGAGACCCCCACCTGGCGGTACACGTACATCGTGAAGCCGCTGCAATCGAACGCGTTCGGTCCGGAGGCGCCCCAGCGATAGGGGGTGCCGAGATACTGCTTGGCGACACCGACGACCCCACTTGCTGGAGCACGCGAAGGATTGCCGCCGGAAGAGGAGCCGCTGGAAGAGGAGCCGCGCGACGAGGAGGACGAGCTGCCAGCGCGAGCCGCCGCCGACTGCGCCGCGGAAGCTGCCGCCGCACGCTCCTCGGCCTCCAACTGCGCGACCTCGGCCTCGATGCCGGCCAGCGCGGACTTGCGGTCGGAGAGGCGGCCCTCGATCTCGGCCTTCTTCTCGGCCATCACGTCGAGGTGGGCTTTGGCTTCACCCTGCTGCACCGCGAGCTGGGCCTCAGCGGCCTCAGCCTCCGCGCGGGCCGTCTTGAGCTCGACGACGTTGTCCGCATCGTCCTCGCTCATCGTGACCATGGTCTCCCACAGCGTGGTGAACTCCTGGAAGTCGGACGCTCCGAGGACGACCTCGAGGATGCCGAGCGGTCCCGTGCGGTACATGTGTTCCGCACTCGTGCCCAGCGCGGTCTCGCGCGTCCCGATCTCCGTACGCAGCTGGCCCAGGCGCGCCTCGGTCTCAGCGACCTCGGCCGTCACCTCGTTGTATGCGGTGCTGGCCTCGTTGTAGTCCTCGGAGGCCATCTCCACCTGTGTGTCGAGCTCGGACACGCGTGCGCGCGCTGACTCGGCCTCTGCTCGCTTCTGGGAGAGCGGGCTCGCCGCCGCCGGGGCGGCGAGCAAGGACACGAGCACAGCCGCGACGAGCGCGAGTGTGATCGAACGGCGCATATTGATCTAGGCGCACCCCTTAAGGTCGCGTAGGGTTCGTGAGCCCCTCGACAAACCGACTCAGACTACCACAGCATGCGATCTTCATGCCAGGGCGGAGCAGACCCCGTCCATCACGGCGACGGCCACCCTCTGGAGCGCCTGTTCGTCGGTCCCGTCGAGACCCGAGACGTCGATCATGACGCGGTGGTCCGCATCGTACGCGGCCCGCACGGCCGTGGCCACCCTGCCGGGAAGTGAGCCGCCGTGCTCGCTGTCGACCGTGACCGCCGGGTCACCTTCTTTTCGCAGCTCACGACGGTCGAAGTCGCCGAACGCGACGAGCAGGTCGCGGCCTGAGCCGCCCTCCGCCCGCTCCTCGACCGAGGCTCCCGCGTCGCGGACCTCAAGCAGCGTCAACCTGGCGTCGGGCCGGGCGGCCGACGCCTGGTTGACGAAGCGCTCTGCGAGATCCCTCCCGACCGTGCCCGTGTGACCCACGCCGATGACGGAAGACGCGAGGACGTCGGCTGCCCTCGCGGGACCCACCTTGCTGAAGTCGGGCGAGTCCGTGTCCTTGCCCTCCCACACGTGGCGGAGGTTCATGAGCGCCCGGACGGTCTCGCTGCCGACGATCCCATCGACGGGATGGCCGGTACTCAGCTGGAACTCTCGAACCGCGCGCTCGGTGTACGTGCCGAAGATGCCGTCCACCCTGCCGCACGCGAAGCCCAACGCGTTGAGGGTCCCCTGCAACGAGCCGACGTCTCGCCCGTGCAGGTGGGGAAAGCGCAGGTAGAGGAGACGGTCGCCAAGCGAGAACGTCGCGTCCACGAGGGCCGCCCACGTCCGGTTGCCGACGACGCCGTCGGTCTCGAGCTCGAGCGAGCGCTGGAAGTCGACGACCGCGTCCTTCGTCGCGGCCAGGAAGACGCCGTCCACTCCTGTCGGACCGAGCCCGTGACCGAGCACGAGCAGTCGCCTCTGGACGTCTTCGACCGCAGGGCCGCGGTCACCGAGTCGGATCGGCTTCAACACCCCTCCAGAACACCGTGGACGAGCGGACGTCCGAGGGGATCAGGGGTGGCTGTAGCGCTGCCTGTACCTCGCGACGTTGGACCGCACGTGGCCATCGTGGCGCTCGGCCCTTCGCAAGTATCGCTCGATCTCGATCTCGGTGAACCGGTCGGGCCGGTACCTGTAGCGGGACTGAGCGTCGTCGAAGTCTAGCACGAAGGACCGGGCGAGCGTGTCCAGCACGGCGTCGATCACGGTGGTGGGTGCATCGAGCACGCCCTGCAGGTCGGAGACGCCGATCCACTCGTCAGCGTGGCGGCTGAAGAGTGCGACCGCGTCTCGCGCGACCGCCTGCGTCGTGCGGTCGTGCGGGAGGGTGTCGAGAGCTCTCCTGAGACTCATCTCGCCTCCGCAAGAAGGAGCCACGCGGTGACTCCGATTCCACCTTACACCACACAAATCACTATCGGAACGAGACCCGCCGGGCTGGAGGACCCGCTCCGACTCGGCTGTCCTCGCGACGAATGGTCTCGCCCCGCGGACGACGGAGAAGGCTGCTAGTGTGGCTTGCGGTAGATCCTCTGTGACCCGTCCACCAGCTCGAGTCGGTCCGCGAGCGTCGTCGCGAGCTTCTCGCTGCGCCCGAGCACGAGGAAGCCGCCCCTGTGCAGCGCCCGCCAGAATCGCTCCATCACCCTCGCCTGCTGGTCCCGCGTGAAGTAGATGAACACGTTCCGGCAGAATATGACGTCCACCACGTGTATCGGCCGCTCTTCGAAGAGGTTCAACGGTTTGAACCGGACGTATCTGGCGACCTCCGGCTTCACGTGGAAGCTGGACTCCCCGACATCCAGGAACGCCGCGCGGTACTCCTCGGGGATCCCATCGAGCCGTTCGATCGGATACTCGGCGTGTCTCGCGACGTCGAGGGCGCTCGTGTCGATGTCCGTGCCCAGGACGGAGACGAGGAACTCGCGCTCGCCCAGCGCGGCGAGCAGGGACATCACGATGGAGTAGGGCTCCTCGCCCGTGGCGCACCCGGCGGACCACGCGCGGATCATCCTGTGCCGTCGCGAGAGCTTGCGCTCCACGAGCTCGGGCACGACGGTCTCCTGGAAAACGTCGTAGGTCTCCGTGTCGCGGAAGAACTCCGTGACGTTGATGGTCAGAGTGTCGAGGAGCCTCGCGTACTCGTCGGGATGAGCGTCGAGGTAGCGGGCGTACTGGCGGTACGTGATCAGGCCCAGAACGTGCAACCGGGCGGCGATCCGGCGTTCGAGATAGCCGGTCCTGTACTGGGAGAGGTCGAGGCCGCGGTCCTCGTTGACTTTGCGCACGAATCCCGCGAGATCGCCCCTGTGGACGCTCTCGGCGTCGTGAGAGACCACACACCCTCCCGGCCCTGCTATCATTGCCTACAGTCTACGTCAAACGCCGGATCCTCAACGGAGGCCCGCACATGACCGCAGTGGGATCCGACGCACGGCGCGTCTGGAGAAGAAGGGTCGTCTTGAGCACCGCGGTCGCGGTGCTCATCGTGCTTGCCATCGGCGTCGGGTTCGCCGCCGCCGACGATCAGGCGCGCGGCGGCGAGATCCCGCCCGGTACGACCGCGGCCGGCATCGACATCAGCGGGATGGCGCCGTCCGAGGCGGCGGAGCGGCTCCTCGCCCTCTACGCCGTGGATCCGGGCACCAGCGTCAGCGCGCAGGTCGATACCTCCACGTACACGCTCGACGTGGCGCGCTACGTCGAGCTCGACGTCGACGGCATGGTCCGCGACGCCGCTGCGCTCGCCGACAAGGGCAGCCTGCGCGATCGCCTCGGCTGGCGCTACCTCGGTGAGCGGGTCGACGCCGACCTGCCGCTCAGGTGGCGCGTCGACGAGGCGGGTATCAGGCAGTGGCTCGACGTCGTAGCGGCACAGGTCCACGTTCCCGCCGTCGACGCCACCCGCACCGTGGGCGACTCGGGCGGCTTCATCGTCGCGGAGGCCCGGACGGGACGCTACGTCTCGGTCAGCGAATCGCTCCGCGACCTGCGGGAGGGAGTCCTCGACGGCGAGACCGGCATCGATCTCACCATCGGGACGATCGAGCCGCTCGTGCGCGGAGAGGACCTCGGAAAGGCCCTCGTCGTCGATCTCTCGGAGCGTCGGATCTATCTGTACGACGGTCTGGAGCTCGTGCAGGACTACGGCGTCGCCGTGGGCACCGGCGGGCATCCGACCCCGCGTGGCGAGTGGGAGATCACGCTGAAGCGCTACATGCCCGGCTGGGCCAACCCCGGCAGCGCGTGGGCGGCGGACATGCCCGCGTACATCCCGCCGGGCCCGAGCAACCCGCTCGGGACGCGGGCGATCAACCTCGACGCGTCGGGCATCCGGATCCACGGCACCACGAACAACTCCTCCATCGGACGCGCCGCGTCGCACGGATGCATGCGGATGCACCGATGG
>JAUVQN010000096.1 GCA_030598125.1 Coriobacteriia bacterium
ACGTCGCCTGGCTGATCGTTCCCGGACTGCTCCTGGTCGGGCTGTCCGTCTACCTCTTCCGAAGGAAGCCCGCCGAGGAGACGGACGAGCTGCCGGGCTGGCTGCGGAAGTTCTCCTCGCTCAACCCGTGGGTGGCGTTCCTCGCGGGATTCATCATGGTGGCGCTGCCCGGCGTCCAGTACGTGTACTTCCTGGGAGGCGTGGGCGTGATCGCGAGGTCGAGCGTGGACGCGGCGATGTCCTTCGTGCTGCTGCTCGCGTTCGTCTTCTGTCTCGAGCTCATGCTGCTCGCGCCTATCGTCGTCTTCGCCTCCACAGGGAAGCGCGGCGAGGAGATGATGCAGAAGGCGAAGGTCTGGATCGGCAGGCACGAGTCACAGGTGATCGGCGTCGTCATCTTCTTCTTCGGCGGCTTCCTGCTCTTTCTCGGGATCCAGTCGTACATGGCGGCGAGCTAGGGAGTCGCGCTCGTTCGCGTGCGTCGCGATCGCCTCAGAGCGCGTTCGCTACACGTGCGGCCAACCGCACGTTCTCGTAGACGAGCTCCTTGTTCGCGTGCTCACTCGCGCCGCCCGTGAGCTCGTGGATGCGCGCCAGCAGGAACGGCGTGACGTCCTTGCCGCGGATGTCGGCGGCCTCGGCCTCCGCGAGGACGGTCTCGACCGCGCGATCCAGCTCCAAGGCATCGAGCTCGTATTCGGCCGGGATGGGGTTCGCGATGACGGTGCCGCCGCGCATGCCGAGTTCGCGCTTCGTGCGGAGGATGCGCGCGACCTCCTCGGGCGTGTCGACCCGCACGTCGACGCCGTGCCCGCTCCCCCGCGTGTAGAACGCGGGGAACTCGTCCGTGCCGTACCCGATGACCGGGACGCCGTGGGTCTCCAGGAGCTCGAGCGTGAGCCCGATGTCGAGGACGGACTTCGCCCCCGCGCAGACGACCGCGACCTCGCTGCGCGAGAGCTCGAGGATGTCGGCCGACACGTCGAACGTGCGTTGCGCGCCGCGGTGGGCGCCGCCGATCCCGCCGGTCGCGAAGAGGCGGATGCCCGCCATCGCCGCGACGGCCATCGTCCCGGCCACCGTCGTGGCGCCGTCCGAGCCGCGCGCCACGAGCACCGGGATGTCGCGCCGGCTCGCCTTCGCGATGTCGGGTGCCGTGGCGAGGTGCTCGAGTTCCTCGTCGGAGAGACCCACCTTGATGCGCCCTCCCAGGATGGCGACGGTCGCGGGCACGGCGCCTTCCTCGCGAGCGATGCGCTCCGCCTCCCGCGCGCACTCCAGGTTCGCGGGATAGGGGAAGCCGTGCGCGACGATCGTGGACTCGAGCGCTACGACCGGCCGGGCCGCGTCGCGTGCGGCGCGGACCTCTTCGGTCAGGTCGAGATGCTCCTTCTGCAGCGCGCTCACACGGACAGCTCCTCCGCCATCGTCTCCACGACTCCCGGCTCCACACCCTCGCTCACGGTCTTGTCGCTCCCGAGCGCGAGCACGGCCATCACGGTCGCCAGCCTCGCGGTGTCCTCGAGATCCATCCCGGAGAGCGTCGCATAGGCGACGCCGGCCGTGAACGCGTCGCCCGCGCCTGTCGCGTTCTCCACATGTACCGAAGGTGCCCCGAGCCGGACCGTGCCCTGGCTGTCGGCGCAGTACGCCCCCCGGTCGCCGAGCGTGACCATGACGCGCGAGACGCCTCTCTCGAGGAGGCGCGCCGCCGCTCGGATCACGTCGTCGTCGGAACGCACCTCTTCGCCGGCGAGTACGCCGAGCTCCAGCGCGTTCGCCTTGACGGTGTGGATGGATTCGAGCACGGCCGAGGCCCGGGGCGCCTTGGCTACCGAGACGGCGTCGACGATCAGCGGTGCGGTCGCCTGCTCGGCGAGCCAAACCAACGCATCCGCCGAGAGGTTGCAGTCGGCCACGAGCAGGTCGGCGGAGTCCAGCAGATCACGCCGCTGCTCGAGCGCGCGAGGCGTGATCCGCTCGATCGCGCGCATGTCATTGAGCGCGAGCGCCAGGTCTCCCGTCTCGTCCATGATCGCGATGTAGAGGGAACCGGGCACCGCGGCGCCGGACGAAGAGTCGGCCGCCTCGTCAGCGGACACGGAGCCTCCGACGTCGATCCCAACCGTGCGGCACTCGTCCGCGAGCGCGCGGCCGTTGTGGTCGTCACCGAACGCAGTCACGAGATGCGTCTCGACGCGGAGGCGCGCGAGGTTCTCCGCGATGTTGCGGGCCACACCGCCCGCCGACACCCGCACGGCCCCGGGGTTCGAGTCTCGCGGTACGACGGGACCGTCGGAGACGCCGACGAGGTCGGTGTTGGCGCCTCCCACGACGACGACACGTCCGTGGGGCGTTCCTCCCATGGCCGAAGCGTAGCGCACGCGAGGAACGGTATCATCGTGTCCGCGAAGCCGCTCGAAGGAGGCTCACTCCATGGCCGACCCCGGACCCACGCCCCGCGCGCCGCGCGAGGACCTTCCTACGCTGCGCGGACCACGCGTCGTCCTCCGACCCGCGTGCGAAGACGATCTCGACGCGCTCTGGGCGCTCACGCAGGAGAAGGAGCTCGTCCGCTGGTGGGGCGCGATGGACCGGCACGGTCTCAGGCTGGAGCTGTTCGAGGACTGGAGCCACTACTTCGTCATCGAGATCGGCGGCGAGCTGGCGGGCGCCATCGGCTTCTACGAGGAGAACGACCCCGGCTACCGTCACGCGGGCCTCGACCTCTTCCTCGGTCCCGCCTATCTGGGCCGCGGTCTCGGCCCAGAGTCGATCCGCGTGCTCGCCCGCTATCTCATCGACGAGCGCGGACACCACCGCCTCGTCATCGACCCCTCGGTCGAGAACGAGCGCGCGATCCACGCGTACGAGAAGGTGGGCTTCCGGCGTGTGGGCGTACTCCGCCGCTACGAGAAGGGGTCCGACGGCGAGTGGCGCGACGGCCTCCTGATGGATCTGCTGGCGGACGAGCTCGTCCAGGAGTAGCGACCGCTACTCGGCCCAGCTCGCGATCTCGAGACAGCCGCGGTAGGCGCCGGCCTCGTCCCGGAGCGCAGCGTAGCGGACATCGACGAGACGCTCGCCCTTCTTCTCCAGGAACTCGGCGGAGTCCCGCCATCCGCTCGCGAGCTCCGAGAGGAGCCGTTCGACACCGGAGCGCGTGCCGGGAGAGTGGCATTCGACCACGTCGGTCCCGATGTCCTCCGGCGAACGCTTGAAGATGCGGAAGTGCTCCGAGTAGTACCGGATGACGTTGTGCTCGTCGACGAACGTGAGATCGAGCGGGAGCTCGTTCATGACGAGCCGCACCTGCTCGGCGGTGAGTGCGCCCGCATCGAGCGCGACCAGTGGGTCGTCGGTCATGTGCCTACTCCCCCGTCGGTACCTGGCCCGCGTGGCAGCCCATGCACTGGTTCATGCGGTACTGCGAGTGCTCCTCGACGATCGCGGGGTCGTCGCTGTGGCACACGCACCCCGGGATCTCGATGGCGAGCGGCGTGTTCGGGTCGGGCGGCGGCGCCACGGTGGACGTGACGCTCACGTCCGACTCGCCGCCCGGTGCTCCGCTCGAGCCGTCCTGCGCCACCGCCGGGGTCGTCTCCACCGGAGACGTCACGCTCACCGACTGAGGCGAGCCGAAGAACCACAGGAACCCGGCGGCCGCGAGCAACACCGCGACGACGACCGCCGCGCCTATGAGGAAGAGCCGCACGCCCGCACGCTACCCGTGGATGAGCGTGGGCAGGCAGCGGGTGCACACCCAGGTCGACTCGCCGGCGTTCCGCACGGGCATGAGCGGACTGTCGTCTTCTGTCGTGCCGCAGCGGAAGCACGTCTGCGCGATGTACGTCTTCGGGAGCTCGGCCACGTGCTCCTCGACGGCATGGTGGTCGAAAGGCACCGTCTCGCGCGCCTCGATCGTGAGCGCGCCGGTGGGGCAGACGCCGAGGCAGAAGCCCGCGCCGTCGCAGAGCTCGTCGCTGATGACCTTCGCCTTGCCGTCGACCATCTCGATGGCCCCTTCGGCACACGGGCTGACGCACAGCCCGCAGCCGTCGCACAACTCCTCCTCGATCTTGACGATCTGCCTGGTCACTGTCGTCGTCATGATGTTCCCTCTCATCCCTGGCGCCGGCTCCTAGCCCGGCTCCGTCGTTCCCGCGGCCTGCTCCGCACCCGCCTGCTCGGCGGCGCGTCGTTCCATCTCACGCTTGAACCGCTTCCCGTCGATCACGTGCTTGACCCCGTCGATCGCGTGCCCGTGTCGCCACGAACGCGGACCGGCGTACCGCATGACCTCGCGCATGTACTCGCGCATCTCGGCCGTGTAGCAGTGCGTGTCGCAGTAGCTGCAGAACGGCTTGGGCTCCTTCGGGCAGAAGGCCCGCCGCTTCTCCGCGTAGCGGAGGAGCTCCGCACACTCCTCGCACACGACGGGGAGCTTCCGCCCGTACACGCCCAGCTCGGCTCCATCGCTCACGAGCGCGATCCGCTCGCGACCCTCGTGGTTGCCCCTGCAGTAGATGACGCCGAAATCGCCCAGCAGTCGGGTGTCCTTGACGACCTGCGGGTCGCTCATCTGCTCGACGAACCTGTCGCTCAACGCGACGTCCTCTCTCGCAAGGGACCACAGGCAGGAGCATACGCACGAGCGAGCACGGGGTCTTTGACTTGCGTCAAGCGGAGCGCCGAGGCACGGCCCGTCTCAGCGATGCACGAGCCTGCCGAGCGTCGGCGTCTCCACACCGATGGCGCCCTCGGGGCACATCTCCTGGCAGCAGTAGCAGCGGATACAGAGGTCGTAGTCGTGCACGGGCGGCTTCCCGCCCCTGGCGCCTGCGTCCGTCGCCCAGTCAACCGCCTTCGGCTCGACGGGGCAGACCTTCACGCACGTGCCGCACGCGATGCAGGCGCCCGCATCGATGACCGGCTTGGGGATCATCCACCGCCTCATGAACCGGCTGGCCACACTTGGATCGCCCGTGGTCGACACGGGATTGCGGTTCACGACGAACTCCGGGTCGATGAAACCCGCCAGCTCGTCGCCGACGACCTCCACGTCGCTCCACGTGCCGAGCCCCGATTCCTGGCCGAACCGCACCGTGTGCAGGAGCTCCGGGTCGATGGCGACCATCCTGCACGCCGTGGCGTCCAGCGCCACCGGGTCGTCGGAGAGCAGCAGCGCCCGCATCGGCCTCGGGTCGCCGTTCGCGGGACCGTTCCCTTCCATCGCCACGATGGCGTCCATGACGAACAGCCGCGCTCGGACGGCCGAGTTCAGGTCGACGAGCATCTGCGCGAAGCGCTCCTCTTCCGCCATGCGTGCGTGGAACTCGCCCTTCCGCATGCCGGGGATGCAACCGAACGTGTTCTTGATCGCACCGGTGATACGGGTGAGCCCGTGCGTCTTCAGCTTCGGCAGCGACACGAACCCGTCGGCGTCGAGCACGGACTCGGCTATGGTGAAGCGCTTGATCTGCCGGCCCTCGG
>JAUVQN010000038.1 GCA_030598125.1 Coriobacteriia bacterium
GAAGGCTCGGGCCAGCTCGAGCGCAGCGAGCTGCTCCGACGCGAAGGGTTGGACGTGACGCACGATCTCAAGGGAGCGGACGGCGCCGCACTCGACGATGTGCTGGACGCGGTCGCCCTGAGCTGGTCTGCGCGACGCATCGCTGACGGCCGAGGCCAGAGGGTTCCCGATCGGCCGCCGAAGGACTCACGAGGCCTGAGGATGGAGATCTGGCGGTAGGGTCCGGGAGAGCGACCGGCTCAGCGCATGGAGAATCCGGACTCCCCGACGGGTTCCTCCCACGCTACGTGGAGGTCGTCGATGACCGCGAGATCTGGTCCCTCGCCCGCCCAGGCGACCGCCGCGTCGACGGCGGCCTTCGATCCTTCGAACACCGCTTCGACCCTGCCGTCGGGCACATTGCGGACCCAGCCGGCGAGTGCGAGGCGGTTCGCCATCTCCCGAGTCTCGGCGCGGTACCACACGCCCTGCACGCGACCGGAGACGAACACATGGGCGCGGACCGACTCCTCGCTCGCCAACGGACCGCCTCTCGAACCGGTGTGTCACAGGCCGGCGGATCGATCGGACCGGCTCCCATCCGCCCCGAATGTGGCATGGACGGGTCGGAGCGTCCAGCGGCTGCCGGTGCGCGCTCGCACGACTGCGAGTGCTCGCTGGGATAGAGACGGACGGCCCCGGGGGATGAACCGTACATGGCGGCCCGCACCGCGACGCCACGCATCCGATCGGGAGGAGTGTCTGGACGATGCAGCTGCTGACCAGGACATGCAAGACGGACCGCATGAACGCGGAGCGACTGGGAGCCAGGGTCTTCGTCCTGGGCGGGGGTCTCTTCTGGGTCGCGGCGGCCCTCGGGGCCTTTACCGGCTACCTCCCCGACGAAGACATCCTTGTCGAGGCGTTGATCCTGCTCGTGCTGACCCTCCTCCTGTTCGTGGTCGGCTTGTACTACGAGTATCTGGCGGCCGTCATCGCCCTGGCGATCGCCGTGGGCGCGGTCATCTACGGCTTCGCGGCCCCGGGGATCGCCGAGACTGGGACATGGGCCCTGTGGCTGCTCTTCACGATGGTGCCCGCTGCCGTCGCTAGCTTGCTCTACTTCTCCGCCGCCCAGATGCAAGGCATCTGTGAGCTCCAGCAGGCTGGCGCCTGAGTCACGAGCATCGTCTACACTAGGCACGAGAGGAGAGGGGAGCGTCTGCGGTCGCGCGTCACTCGCAGGCTGATCCGACGGCGTGTCCTCGCTGTTCTCTCAGGCAACCCGCCCACAACCGGAGTGCGCGTGAGCGAACTCGAAGGGATCCTCGGGCCGTCGGTCGTCGGATTCGTGGACAAGCACGTCAGGTCTCTTCTGACGTGGGACATCCTCGTGTTCTTCCACAGGAACCAGGAGGCGGTCCTCGACATCGAGGGACTGGCTCGCAGACTGGGCAGACGCCCCGCGGAGATCGAGCCGGAGCTCCGCAGCCTGTGCGGAGACGGCATCCTGAGCGACAGCGGAGGGCTGATCCGCTACACGCCCGAGCCTGAGCTCGAGGAGACGGTCGGTGACTTCGTCGCCGCGTGTCAGGAGCGACGGCGCAGGCTGGCGCTGATCGCACTCGTGCTCCACAAGATCAACCCCCGGACGGACAGACTCTGACCCGAGGTCTGAGCGAGAGCGTGACGAACCGGTAACCGCCGCTGGGCGGTCCGTGAGAGAGGAAGCGCGATGGACACCGCAGCCGTCGAGTCGGTCGCATACACGGCATCCGCCGGATCCTGGCTCGTGGGCTATCTGGTCGTCTGGCTGGCCTTCTGGCCCGTCTTCACGAAGGCGGGTCGAGCGGGCTGGGAGGCGATCGTCCCGATCTACAATCTGTACGTGCTGCTCAAGATCGTGGGTCGCTCGGGATGGTGGCTGATCGGGCTCCTCATCCCGCTCATCAACGTGTTCGTCTGGATCCTGGTCCTCTACGACCTGGCGGACTCGTTCGGGCACGGCGTCGGCTACACGCTCGGGCTGCTGCTGCTGCCCTTCGTCTTCGCACTCATCATCGGTCTCGGGAGTTCGCAGTACATGGGCCCCGCCGCACAGCGCCGCGCCCCCACGCACCGCGACACGATCTGAGCCGGACGACCGGCGGGTCTGGACTCTACAGATACTCCGAGACGGTCACCCCGAGGTTCTCTGGAGCCACGACCTCGACCACCGAGCGCTCGTCCTGAGCCATGTCGACGTCGATGGGCTCGTCCAGCTCGATGCCGTCCACCCCGAGCACGACCCGGACCTGTGGCGCGAAGAGGTCTTCCCCGCGGGCGCTGACGACACCGACCGAGTGGTCGGACAGCCTGACGACGCAGCCGATCGGGAAGACGCCGAGCACGCGGACGAACAGCCTGGCGAAGAAGGGGTCCAGCTCCCCGCCGGCTCTGCGCAACAGCGCGGCCACGGCTTTGTCGGGCGTCGTCGTCGGCTCGCCGTTGTCGCCCGCCTTGGACAGGCGGTCGTAGCGGTTCGCGACCGAGACCATCCGGCTGTACGGATGAGCTACGTAGTCGCCCTGGCGCTCGGGGAAGCCCGAGCCGTCAGTGCCCATGTGATGCTCGTACGCGACGAGCATCGGGGCGTGGGTCTCGTCCGGCACGCGCGAGAGCATGTCTGCGCCGACGGTCGGGTGCAGCCTCTCCATCTCGGCCTCCTGGGCCGGATCGTCCCTGTCGAACGCGACCTTCCCGATGTCGTGGGTGAGCGCAGAGATACCGAGTGAGGTCAGGCCGTCCTCGGGGAGTCCGAGCGCGACCCCGATGTGGAGCGAGTAGATCATGACGTTGATGCCGTGCAGGAGCTCTTCCTCGCTGCCCGCGTTGATAGTGGCCATGCCGAGCACGGCGGCTTCATCCTCCATGAGCCGCTTCATGATCTGCTCGACCATCGGCACCGCAGTGGAGAGCTCGACGTCCTCCCCGCGCTTCAGCATGTCGGAGAGGCGTCGGAGCTGTGCTACGAGCCGATGGTAGAGCGCGCGGTCCTCCTGGCGCCGGCGATCGCGTTCCGCTCGCTCCTCGGCCTCTTCGTCGGTGATGGTCCCGACGTGCACGTGCCGCACACCACGCTTCCCGAGCTCCTCCTCGACGTCGAGCTCCGGGGACGGCCGCAGGTTCAAGACCTCAGCCAGGCCCTTCGCGTCCCGCTCTTCGAAGGGCGCCTCGAACGTGAGGCTCTCGACGAGGCGAGCATCCATCGCATCGGCGAGTGAGGACATGCCCGGTCCGTCCCCGGTGATGACATCACTGCCGGCGTAGAGGCGTCCCTCGTACACGTTGATGACGAGGGGGCCGCTCGCGAGGGCGTCCGCGGCGGCCTGCACGAAGCCGTCGGCGGCCTGACGGTACGCGGGGTGCGACTCGGGATACAACTGGATCGCCTTGCGCATCGTCGAGACGGAGGCGATGAGGTCGGTCGCTTGCGTGTTCATGCCCCACCCGCCTTCCGCTGCGCCTTCAAGGCATCGCGCGCGAGCGCCTGCACTTCAGCGAAGTGACCGCGCTTGATGAGTGCGCGTCGGCCCGCCAGCCGCTCGAGCCCTGCCGTGGCATCCTCGTCCGGGACCGCGGCGAGTGCGTTGATGAGCTCCTTCGCGAGCATGAAGTCCTTGCCGTCGACGTCGATCGCCTTGAGCCGGCCGGCCAGGATGGCGCCCGCGTCTGAGTGCCCGCATCGCGACAGCGCGCGTGCGGCGGCGATACAGACCTCGGGCGCCGGATCCCGCAGGAGTCTCTCGAGCATCCGCAACGTGGCCGGGTTCGTCGTATGTCCGCGCCGGGTCGCGACCTCGCGCCGCGACTGCGCATCCGAGCGCTCCGCGAGCGACTCGAGAGCCTCCATCGAGCGCTTGTCCCCATTGTCGGACAGCCTGCGGACGAGAGAGGACACCTGGAACCACTGCACTCGGGGAGCGAGCGCCGGGAGGACGTCGTTCATGCGGCGGCCGAGGATCTGCTCGGCCACGTCAAGACTGCCGTCCTTCGCGCCCAGCGCCTCCTTCACGAGCAGCGTCGGGGCCCTGTCCCCACCGGCCTGGACGATCTTGCGCGCGTCCGCCGAGCGCGACGGGTCCTTGGCGACGGACTCGATGAGTGACGCCATGGACGTGCCGTCCGTCGCCGTCGACATCGCGCTCCTGAGGTGGTCGGTGAGCTCGGGCCAGGGCTGGTCGGCTCGCTGCTCTCTCATGGAGAGCTCCTCGAGCACCTCGCGAGCCGTGTCCAGATCTCCCGCTGAGATGAGTCTCGGCACCATGGCCGCCAACGTGTCGAGCGTCCTGCAGTACAGTGCGAAGTCTCGCTGCTGGTCCAGCAGCGAGAGGAGCGTCCTCGCAGCGACACGGAACGACTCGTCCTTCGAGCCGCCGATCTCGGCGAGCATGCTGTCCATCTCTTCGCGGGTGACTCGTGCCTCTTCGGCCATCTCCTGGTACGAGGGGTCGACAGCGGTGAGCGCATCCTCTTCCTCGCGAACCCGCTTGACCTCGATCATGTGCTCCAGAAAGCCCTGCTCGCGATCGGTGTGGCCGTACTCCGGGAGCATCTCGCGGACCTGCGCCATGATCGGCCCGAAGCGATCGGCGATGGGCAGCTCCGTGAGTGCGGTGGAGAGCGACATCATGTTCCGGCCGTACGAGCTCGCGCACACGGACGACGCCACATCCTCCACACCCAGACGGGGGAAGAGGTCGGCGACGAGCTCGCGCGTCTCACCGCTGCCGAGCGCGAGGGAGAGCAGCGTGTCCCGCGTCTCCTCGTGGTCCCGGAACGCATCGGCGAGGGACTCGACGAGCGCGGGACGCCCGGCGTCGCCGACGACGGTCGAGAGCTCGAGCAGGCTCTCCTCGACGGCTGCGGGGTCGTTCTCCACCGCTGCGGCGAGCCACGCACCGAACGCGCTCGAGTCGGAGGCGAGCTCGCGCAGGAACTGGTCGATGTCTTGATCCTCGGCGGGCATCGTGTCCTCAGCGACCGTGAGCGCGACCTCAGAGATGCTCACGCGTTGGACGCCCGTGCCAGCCATGACGGCGGCAAGTCCGCCGGCCTCCAGGATCTCCTCTGGCGGGCTGAGCGCAGCGGCGAGGAAGGCTATCAGCTCCTCGGTGGTGCAGCCCGGCAAGAACGAGAGCTCGGCCACGCCGTGCGACTGAAGGAGCCCGGAGAGGTCGCCCGCGCCGAGCCCCGAGAGGCCGAGGTCCTCGCCGGCGAACTCGAACCCTTCCTTGACCACCCCGAGCGAGAGGACCGGCGCGACGGAGAGGTACTCGCTCAAGGCGTTCGCGGCGCTGGCCGCGGACTGTCGCGGCATGGGGCTTGACGGAGGATACAGGCGAAGAGCCTTCGCTGCCGTCGAGATCTCGCGCACGACAGTGCGGACCTGGTCCAACGTGGTCGCGTCCACGCTCCCCCTTTCGCGGCGTTCCCCTGGCGCGATCATGCGTCGGCCCGGGTCGCGTCCACGGGCCTGAGGGTATCATCGGTGCGGAGGGCGCGTCACTCAAGCGGTGGCGAACCACTGTGACCAGGCGATATGCCGCTCGGCGGGAAGGCCTCATGACCGAGATAGCCGTCATAGTCGTGCTGATCGCCGTCAACGGCTTCCTGGCGGCTGCCGAGATCGCACTCGTGAGCGCGAGGCGAGCCAAGCTGAAGGATCGTGCCGAGCAGGGTTCCAAGGGCGCCGAGGCAGCACTCGAGCTCATGGAGAACCCATCGCGTTTCCTCGCCGCCGTCCAGCTCGGCATCACGCTCGCCGGGTTCATGGCCTCCGCTGCCGCGGCGGTCAGTCTCGCATCGGTGTTCGCTGCGTGGCTCGAGGACCTCGGCGTCCCGTGGTCGGACTCGGCCACCTCGGCGCTGTCGGTCGTCCTGGTGACTATCGCCATCGCCTACGTGACGCTCGTCTTCGGTGAGCTCGTGCCCAAGCGACTGGGCCTCTTCCGTGCCGAGGCCGTGGCAGCGAGCGTCTCCCGGCCCGTGTCGTGGTTCGCCACGCTCACATACCCCCTAACCTGGGGCCTCTCGCGGTCCACGGACGTGGTCGCTCGTCTTCTGGGCGTGAGCTCCGCGAGCCGTCGCGAGGATGTCACCGAGGAGGAGATCAAGCTCCTCGTCGCCGAGCAGGCCGGCTTGCTCGATGAGGAGAAGCGCATGATCCAGGAGGTCTTCGACCTCGGGGACACCGTCGTGCGCGAGATCATGGTGCCGAGGGTGGACATGGTGATGCTCGAGGACACGGCCGATGTCGGGGAGGCGCTCGACCTATCCAGGGACTCGGGCTTCTCGAGACTGCCCGTCTACCATGAGGAACCCGACAGCGTCGTGGGCATCCTTCTGCTGAAGGACCTGTTGCCCGTCGCGGTCGAGGGGTCCGGTGGAGCGCCCGTCACCGACCACATGCGCGAGGCGACGTTCGTGCCGGAGTCGAAGCCGGCGCTGTCGCTGCTGAGTGAGATGCAGGCGGCCCGGCAGCACATGGTGATAGTCGTCGGCGAGTACGGTGGCACTGAGGGCCTCGTGACGATCGAGGACATCGTCGAGGAGGTCATCGGAGAGATCACCGACGAGTTCGACCGCGAGGAACGCCACGTGACCGAGCTGGGCGAAGGGGACTGGGCGGTCGACGGCCGGATCTCAGTCGAGGACGCCAGGGAGGCGCTCGGCATCCCGTTCCCCGAGTCTGAGGACTACGAGACGCTCGCCGGATGGGTACTCGTGGAGTTGGGACACATCCCGTTGCCGGGAGAATCGCTGGAACTCGACGGCGTGACGGTCCGTGTCCAGACGGTCCGCAGACGCAGGATCTCGCGACTCCGCGTGACTAGGAGTACCGATGTCGAGCGACCGCCCGCTGAGGAATAGAGAAGAGGCCGCATGAGCGCTCTCGGAGCCTGGACGACGACGCCCGGCGACGTCATCGACGCACATCTGCATCTCTTCACGGTCCGGATCTTCGAGGAGTACCTGGAGGCGAATCCCGAGGCCGCCGAGCGCTACAAGAAGGTGTGGTCGGAGCGGAAGATCGGCCCTCACGGAGAAGATCTTCCCGATCTCGACCCGGAAGCCATGGCGGTCGAGTATGCCCGAACGCTCGAGGACGCCGGCGTGAGCCGGGGCGTGGTCGTGTCGGTCTTCCCCGACTCCGAGTACGTGCGCGGCTTCGCGACGGCGGCGGAGGGCAGGATCGCGGTGCTCTGCAACGTGGATCCCCGGGACCCGAGCGCCCCCGAGCTGCTCGAGCGCGAGATCGGCGCCGGGATGAAGGGCGTGAAACTCCTGCCGGTGAACCGCTGCTACCGGCTCTCCGACCCGGCGTGCTGGCCCTTCTTCGAGAAGGCTGCCGAGCTCGAGACGGCCATCATCGTCCACTACGGCGTCACCGTGGATCCCACTGGGGACCTCCGCTACGCGGACCCCATCGACCTGTCGCCGGTCGCCAGAGACTTCCCGGAGGTCACCTTCGTCATCGCCCACTTCGGGGCGGGCTACCTGGACCAGGTCCTGAACCTGGGATACCAGTGCAAGAACGTGTGCGTGGACTCCTCTGGCACGAACAACTGGATGGACAAGATGGTCCAGCCGCTGACGCTTGCGGACGTGTTCGAGCGCTCGGTCTGCGCACTCGGTCCCGAGCGGGTTCTCTTCGGGACCGATTCGGGGACGATGAAGCCGTACCGGAAGTGGATCAAGTACCAGCAAGTGCGCACGCTCGAGGAGATCGGCCTCTCGGAGGCCGATCGGGACCTCGTGCTCCGGGGCAACGCGGTGCGCATCTTCGGCCTGGAGGAGTGAGCGTGTTCACCGAGGACGAGTCGAGTGGTCACGAGTACGACGCGGTCGTCGACTGGGAGCGGCGCATGGCGCGAGAGGCGCCGTTCTTCCGTGAGCTGTTCGACGAGGTGGACGTGGCGAGGGTCGTCGACGTCGGCTGCGGCACCGGACGGCATGCGGCCGAGTTCGCGGCGTGGGGTCTCGACGTCACCGGTGTCGACCCCGACGAGGGGATGCTCGCGCAGGCCGAGCGCCACGCGGCCCAGCGCGGGGTGGACGTGCGCTTCCTCGAGGGCGGCTTCGGTGAACTCGGCGGGCTGATAGAGGAGCCCGCGGACGCGCTCGTGTGCCTGGGCAACGCGTTCCAGCACGTGGAGGGCGCGGAGGGGCTCTCGAGGACCCTGGAAGACATGGCCTCGGTGCTCCGCAGCGGAGGGGTGTTGGTGCTCCACTTCCTCAACCACGAGCGTCTGCTCGCGAGTCGGCCGAGGGTGATGGACGCGCGGTTCCGCGAGACGGACGACGGCGACAGGGTCTTCCTGAAGCTCCTCGACTATCGCGTCGACGACAGCGGCGAGGACGAGATCCTCTTCGACTTCGTGGTCCTCAGGCGGGATGACGAAGGCTTGTGGGAGGCCGACGGTCGGTCGTCCTCGCACCGAGCGCTCCGTCTCGATGACGTACGAAGCGCCGCGGAGGAAGCGGGCTTCGAAGACGTGCGGTTCTACGGATCACATGAGCGCCGCGCATTCGACCCGGCAGAGGACGAGTCCGTCATCGTCACGGCCCGGTGGCGATAGCGTCCCGGCCGGCTGGCGCTCGAGTCACTCCTCGGCGACGAGCCGGGGACCGAGACGACACGACACACTCCGGAGCTCGTCGCACGCCGAGACCGGCGACCGTAACCCTTCGGGTGCGAGTCCCTCGGGGAGCGAATGCAGCATCGCGTGGAGGTGGCAGAGAGGGAGGCCCGCCACGTTCTGGAAACACTCGTCGAGAGAGACCGTCGCCAGGTGGCTCTCGATGTTGTACGCGCCGGCACATCCCATGCAGTCACCCTGCTCGATCCAGCGCACGATGTCGGCGTCGGAGAGCACTCGCATCTCGACGGCGGTGACGATCGCTTGCGTGCGCGGTCCGGGTTCTCCGGGGAGCGCCACCGCCATCCCGGTGACGACTGCGTGCCTCCTGCCGGAAAGCGAACGCAGCATCGCTGTCGCCTCGTCCTCGTCGCGCGGCTTGCCGAACACGCGATCGCCGTGGAGCACGAGCGTGTCGAAGGCGAGCACGAGGGACTCGGGGCCGAGCAGCCGCGCGGCGGCGGCCTTGCGGGCGGCGAGCATGGCCGCGAACCGGGCGACGCCCGAGGGTGGCGGGTCCGGGATGGTCTCGTCGACGTCCACAGAGGTGACGTCGAACGCGAGGCCGAGGAGGTGCAGCAGGCGCCTTCGACGGGGTGACGCCGAGGCCAGCATGGCGGGGACGGAAGGCGGCTCCATGTCGCGGATGATAACATCGGCAGCTCCGTGGAGGCCCCGACGCGTCGGGTATCCTTGCAGCGAGGAATCCAGCTGGTGCCGCTCGGCCGACGGAGGCCCCGCCCCGTGCTAGCCTGCTACGAGAACACCCTGCGCGCACCGTCGGTCATCGAGCGGTTCGTGAGGCAACTCAACATGCGCTCCGGGGAGACGGACGTTGCGAAGCCGATGGTGCGGGTCTTCTCGGGCCCGGACGAGGCGATGATCGATCCGTTTGACGTGGACCTGGCCGATGACGACACGGGCGGCGGCCGGACCGTGGTCACGTGTCTCGACCCGTCGGGTATGAACGTAGAGATCGACGACTTCATCTAGGCAGCGCCCGCGGGTGTTCCCGCGAGGCGGTGCGATCGCGGTGTGGAGGTGCGAGGAAGTGGCGGAGCAGAAGAGCTCGAGGGTCCGTACGGTCGCCATCGTCATCGGCGTGTTCTTCGTCGTGGTGGCCTTCGCGCAGGTGGTGGCGA
>JAUVQN010000006.1 GCA_030598125.1 Coriobacteriia bacterium
AAGATCGTGCTCAGGACGCGCGAGCACCTGGCGCTCGTCTATCCGCGCGGCGACGCGCTCGCGCTCAGCATGATGCGCTACGCGGCCGAGCTCAGGGACGCGTCCTTCCTCGAGCTGCCCGCCGCCGGCCTCAGCGGGCTCGGGATCACCGACAAGGAGCTCGACCTCGCGGGACAGCTCGTCGAGTCACTCACGGAGGAATGGGATCCCGCCCCCCACACCGATACGTACCGGGACGATCTCAAGCGCCTCATCGACGAGAAGTCCGAGGCCGGCGACACGTACGAGCCGGCCCCGCTGCCCGACGTCAGCGAGCCGGCATCCCAGGTCGTCGACATCATGGACCTGCTCAAGAGGAGCGTCGAGGAGGCCGGGAGCGCGTGAGTCCCAAGCTCGACGAGTACGATCGCAAGCGCGATTTCGAGCGGACGGCGGAGCCTTCCGGTCGGACCGCGAGCTCGGACTCCGGCCGCCTCTACGTCATCCACAAGCACGCCGCGAGCCGCCTCCACTACGACCTGAGACTCGAGCACGACGGCGTGCTCATGTCGTGGGCCGTGCCGAAGGGGCCGAGCCTCGACACGCGCGAACGCAGACTCGCCGTCCACGTGGAGGACCCCCCTCTCGACTACGGCGCCTTCGAAGGCGTCATCCCCGAGGGAGAGTACGGCGGAGGGACCGTCATGGTCTGGGACCGCGGGACCTGGTCACCGCATGGCGATGTCGTCGAGGCGATGGCCGCGGGCAAGCTCGTCTTCGACCTCGAAGGAGACAAGCTCACGGGCCGCTTCGCGCTCATCCACACCGGCGCCCGCAAGGGAGGGCGCGAGCGGAACCAGTGGCTGCTCATCAAGGAGAAGGACGACCTCGTCCGCCCGAGCGCCGAGTACGTCGTGACCGAGGAGCTGCCCGACTCTGCGGCCACCGGGCGCACGATGGATGAGATCGCCTCCGAGGAGGAGCCGGACGTCCCTTTCGAGAAGGGGACCTGACGGTCCCCGACCCCTCTTCCCTGCCTGGAGCGCGAGCGGCGCCCCTGCCCGACGCACCGCACCCGCAGCTGGCGACCGCCGTCGAGAAGGCGCCTGGCGGACCTGAGTGGCTCCACGAGATCAAGCTCGACGGCTACCGCGTGCTCCTCGTCGTCGAGTCCGGCGTCGCGCGTCTCCTCACGCGGGAGGGCCGTGACTGGTCGGAGCGCTTCCCCGGGATCGTCGCGGCCGCGGCGGAGCTCCCCGTCAGCTCGGCCGTGCTCGACGGCGAGGCCATCCTGCTCCGACCGGGCGGCGCGTCCGACTTCGGTGCGCTCCAGCGTGCGCTCAAGGAGGGGAAGGACACCGCGGTCGCACACCTCTTCGACCTCCCCTACCTCGACGGCAACGACCTCTCGGACGTCCCGCTCCAGAAGCGCAAGCGAGTGCTCGAGGCTCTTCTGGCGACAGCCTCGTCCGAGCGGCTGCGCTACACGGATCACATCGAAGGGCCGCGGGAAGAGATCCTCGACCGCGCGTGCGAGCTCGGTGTCGAGGGGCTCGTCTCGAAGCGGAGGGACGGCCGGTACGCGGAGGGGAGGTCGCGCGCATGGCTCAAGTCGAAGTGCCGGCGAAGACAGGAGTTCGTCGTCGTGGGCTTCACCGACCCCTCGGGCGGCCGCGAGGGGTTCGGCGCGCTGGCGCTCGCGTACGTGGACGACCTCGGGGGCCTCACCTACGCGGGCCGCGTCGGCGCGGGCTTCGACGAGCGCACGCTCCGCGAGCTCGGTACGCGCGTGCGGGAGCTCGAGAGCGCGGACTCGCCGCTGGCGGAGACGCCGCCCGCTTCGCAGACGAAGGGCGTGCACTGGGCAAGGCCCGAGCTCGTCGTGGAGGTCGAGTTCGTCGAGTGGACCGCCGACGGCCGACTCAGGCACCCCTCCTTCGTCGGCTTGCGCGAGGACAAGGACCCTTCGCTAGTCGTCAGAGAGCGCGCATCGACGGCGACCGAGCCTCGGGAGCCACGCGTGCTCGGCGTTGACGTCACGCACCCGGAGCGGGTCGTCATCCCGCACGCGATGACCAAGCTGGACCTCGCCGCGTACTACGCGGCCGCGGCTCCACACCTCCTGACTCACCTCGCCGACCGTCCCCTCACGCTGCTGCGCTGTCCTGAGGGTTCCTCCGGGAAGTGCTTCTGGCAGCGCCACGTCGACCAAGGGACCTATCCGCACGTCATCGCGATCCCCGGCGGTGACGAGGACTGGCTCGCGGTGCGTGACGCCGAGGGACTCGTCGAGCTCGTCCAGTACCTGGTCATCGAGTTCCACGCCTGGGCAGTGCGCGCGGATCGGCTGGATCGCCCCGATAGGCTCGTCTTCGACCTCGATCCCGGCGCGGATGTCGCGTGGGACGAGATCGTGGACGGCGCCTTCACCGTGCGCGATGTGCTCGATGCGGAAGGCCTCCAGTCGTTCGTCAAGACGAGCGGGGGCAAGGGCCTGCACGTCTACGCGCCCATAGAGCGTCGAGTCCCGGTGCGAGACGCCGCGGCCGCTACGAAGACGCTCTCGGAGAAGGCAGCCGCGGCGTCCGGCGGGCTCATGACCATCGACCCACGAAAGAGCGCTCGCACCGGCCGGATCTTCGTGGACTGGCACCGCAACGGCGAGGGCCAGTCGACGGTCGCTCCCTACGTGGTCCGCGCCCGAGAGGGCGCGCCGGTCTCGACGCCCCTGGGCTGGGAAGAACTCGCGCACGGGGTGGATCCCGCCTCGTTCACGCCGGACGCCGTGCTCGCCCGGCTCGAGACGATCGGCGATCCGTGGCGCCACATAGGGCGCGTCCGGCAGCGCCTGCCCCAGTCCACTCTGCCTGGGATGTAGCCACAGCGGCTGGCTTGAGAGCACTCCCATTGCGGTACCCTCGGGCTGGCGAGATCAGACGTCGTCTCCGTGAGTGGAGCTCGAAGATGCCGATCCAGCCCAGGGCTTCGAACGCATCGCTCCTCCGGCTCGTCGCGAGAACCCTGCTGGTCGCGGTGCTTCTTGGCCTGGCTCCCTCCGCCACCGCCTGCATCGAGTTCGAGACACCTCTGGAGGACGTACCCGCGTGGCTGCTGCCGGAGGGCTCGGACGAGACCGCCGATGCCTCCGGCGAATCCGGCTCGGAGGAAGACGGTCCGGGGATGCCCACGGGAGCCCACGGGCACGGCGACGAGGTCCTCATGCTCGGGCGCTCGGTGATGTACGGCTGGTTCGAGCACTGGGGCTGGGACGGCGATTCTTCCGTCAAGGACCAGGGATACGCGTTCTACTACGGCGAACTCGACGCGCCGCCCGACATCGCCGAGAGTGCGGCCGGCTACATCGCCGAAGCGCCGGAACACACCATCGTCTTCTTCAAGCTGTGCTTCGCGGACTTCTGGGCCACGAGCCCCGAGGCCGTCGGCTCGAACGTGGAAGAGGACCTGGGCTACGTCCAGAGCGTCGTCGAGGCGACGCAGGCGCGGGGACTCCCGCTGGTGATCGGCAACGCGCTCCCGTCGGTGGCGAGCGACACGACACCCTCTCTCGTCGAGACCCATCTGGGGTACAACGCCGGGCTCGAGGAGATAGCCGCCGGCTACGACGACGTCTACGTCTTCGACCAGTACTCCGTGGTGACGTCGAGTGATGGGACGCTCATACGCGGCTACGCCGTGGATCCTTCGGATTCACACTTGAACGAGGTGGCCTACGCCGATCTGGATCAGGCGTTCTTCTCGTTCCTGGAGGAGCACGTGCCGCCGGCCGGCGGCTAGGCGGGCATCGGACCGCCCACGACCTGGTGCTCGACCTCACCCTCGCCCCGCTGTTTGGCGGCGCGCATCACGTCGTCAGCGACCCGTTTGAGTTCCTCGACGCTATCGGGGGAGTCGTAGAAGGTGACCGCGCCGACGCGGGGCTCCACGGGCCACTTCTCCTTCCGGACGACCTCCACCATGTGCTCGGAGAGCCTGAGGAGGACCACGGCCGCGGCCACCCGCCCGGTGAGCGGGAGGAGCAGCGCGAAGACGTCCGGGCCCATCCGGGCGAAGAGATCGCTCTGCCGGACGTTCCCGCCGATCGTCTCGGCGATCGTCCGCAGGATCCGGTCGGCCTGGTCCTTCTCCGTGTTGCTCGTGAAGGCGTCGAGGCCCTCTATCTCCATGTAGGCGATCGTGAGCGGCTGCCCGTGCCGCCGCGAACGCGCGACCTCGATCCGGCCGCGCTCCCAGAACGCCGTCGCGTTGCTCGCGCCGGTGAGCGCGTCCACCCTCGACAGCGCGCGACCGCGCTGGAGGGCCACCTGCAGGTCCGCTACGAGTACGGCCACGATCACGAGATAGACGGCCCGCACGAAGCCGTCCCAGGCGAGCAGGAGCAGGTCCGCATCGCCGGTGTCCGTCAGGAGGCGAGCCGCGATCCACGTGCCCGCGGAGACGATCGCGACGACGATGCCGCTCGTCCGGTCGAGGTAGCGCGCGGCGATCGCGACGGGCGCGAGGTAGAAGATGCCCATCTCGATCTCGCCGCCGATGCGATAGTCGAAGAAGGCGATGACGAGCAGGAGCACGGCGACGACGCCGAGCACCTTCGCGTCGGACGGGCGCTTCGAGAAGCCGATCACGTCCACATCCACCTCCGCGCGGGCTCAGGCTCGCCATGAGCGAGAGACCCACACAAGTTCTTATCGGACTGTGACCTGGGTCACCTCAAGCGAATACTTGCTCCGGGGGTGTTCGACACGCTCGATCGCGGGCGGTCCGGACGCCCCGGTCGGTCACTCGGTCGAGTTCACGTACACGATGGACGTGCCGACTTCGAGCGTGACGCGCACGGCCCGCGTCGAACCCCCGACGTCCGCCCGGACCTGCACCACGGGCGCCTCCGGCCGCGAGTAGTCCACCACGGGCTCTCCCGAGACGGCCTGCCCACCCCCGGCCTGCAGCCGCTCCGCGACGAGCGCCTCGTCGCCTTCGGCGATGTCGCGTCCTACCTCGTAGCGAAGGCTCACGACAGGCGCTCCTGACTCGCTCTGTGTCGCGATGCCGGCCGAACCGTAGAGCTCCTCGAGTACGGGCCTGACGAACGCGTCGACCGCGACGACCTCCTCCGCCACCGGTTCCTGACCTTCGATGATGTCGTAGTCGGTCACGGTCTTCATCGTCTCGTCAGCCTCGGCGGTCTTGCCCTCCCCGGAATCGCATCCCGCAGCGAACACGATGGCGAGACACAGCAGTGCGATCGCCGCCCCGCTACGCACGGCAGAGACTCTGGGCATCCTCCGCACCAAGACCGTCACTCCCTCTGCGCCGCTCATGACGTCCCGAGTATAGCGGGGCTGTCGGCCGCATAGGCGGGCTCTCGGCCGCGAGGCACGGTACCGCCCCGGCCCACGCCCCGCGGACCCGTTCCGCGGCTGACCGCTTCTCACTGGGCACATACTATCTCTGAACCGGCAGATGGAGGATCCCTCGGTACCGAACGGATGTCCGGTACCGAGGGCGGAAAGGAAGAGGTGAGCGCGTGCGACGCCGTCGCGACACCACGACTCTGGCCGTACTCGGGACCGTGACCGGTGCAGCGCTCGTCGGCACCGCACTCCTCGTCGTCCTGAGACGCCGCCGACGCCGCGAACCGCGGCTGCCTCAAGAGCGACGCGCCCGCCGCCTCCTGCGCACGAACCTGGGTCCGCGCGCGGCCGAGCGCGTCCTCGACTCCACCTACGCACATCTCCACACGCTGTGGGACTCACGTCCCCGTTTCCGTGACCGGGCACTCAGCGAACCCACCGAGACGCTCATACTCCCCGCCCTCGCGCTCTACCGCGCGCTGCGAAGCGAAGGTCTCGACGAGACGCGCGCCCTCGGACTCGTGGAGGCCGCACTCGTCGCGGAGCGGCGGCGGTCCCGGTCCGCTGGTGTCGGTCGCCGTGCGCGCGCCGCGCGGGCGCCCGCATACCGCGCTCGCCCCTCGTGGCTCTTCGCACTCCAGGGGTGGGAGCTCGAGTGGATCGCGGACGGCGAGGACCTCGTCTCCTTCGACGTGCTGCGCTGCTTCTACGTCGACGCCACCGACGCCTACGGTTCGCCCGAACTCGCGGCCGTCTTCTGCGCACTCGACGACTTCTCCAGCGACGCGCTCGGTCCCGGCGTCGTCAGCGTGCGCGCACACACGATCGCCCGGGGCGGCGACACGTGTGCGTTCAGGTTCCGACGGATCTCATCGCCCGCGGACCCGCCGCCGTCCGTGACGGCGCCGCGTGTCATCAGGTTCCCCCACAAGCGGACCGGGCACTAGCCCCAGTCGAGTGTCACCACACGTCTGCGACGGCGGGGACCGCTGACCGGTCGCGGAGCGACAGCGCGTGGGCGTCGCACGCGGTCCTGCAGATGCCGCACCCCCAGCAGCGCTCGGCGACGACATCCGCGCGCTTCGATCCGCGATCGAACTCGATCGCATCGAACGGGCAGTGCGCGACGCACCGCGCGCATCCCGTGCACGCCTCAGCGTCCGCCTCCGCCACGTACTCGCCGCGCCACATGATCGGCGTGTCGTAGTCGAGCGTGATGCGCATCGCCATGCACCCGCTGGACAGATCGCAGTTGCAGATCGCGGCCGCGAACGGGGTCTGGAACGTCCAGATTGAGTGCATCAGTCCCTGCCGCTCGCACTCGCGCAACATCTCGAGCGCCTCGGGTTTGGTGAGTCGCTGGAAGTCGGACAGGTCCGGCCCGTCCACGTAGTCGCGGAAGCCCTCCTCGAGCACATCGTCCATCGGGCTCGTCGTCACCACCATGCAGTAGGCGTCGTCATGGGTCCCGGCGAAGCGCCGGCACACGCACGGGATGCGGGTGACACTCGTGGTGATGTCGAGGATCTTCTCGCAGTCCTCGAAGGGGACCGGCTGTCCGAAATGGTTCCGCGTCATGCTCGCGGTGACCCGCCTCTTCACGTACCTCTCGACCGGAGCCGGCATCCGCTCGACGAGGTCGAGACCGGTGAGGGCCTTGGCGCGGCTCTGCTCGAAGCCCCCGATGAAGTCCACTACGTACCCGCGTCGCTCGAGGTCGCTCGTCAGGTCGTAGGCGTACGTACTCGCCTCCAGGTACCACTTCTTCCCATCGCCGTGCTCGATGCAGAACCTGCACATCGCCGCCCCTTCCTTGGAATCCGCCCCTACCCTACTCTCCCAGCGAACGGAAGCAGACGGCCCGGCGTGTGGGCGAGATGCCGGATGTGGCGATGAGCGCGGCGGCTATCGCAAGGCAGACGGCGTCCCCGGACCCGACGACGCCCTCCCGACTCGAGAGGGCGTCCGACCGATCTGAGGCAGCCGAGGCTAGAAGGCCTGCACGTTGGGGTCGATCCCCATCTCCTTGAGCTTCCGGTAGTACTCGTGCTCCGGGTACTCCTCGTTCAGGATGTGGAAGCTGGCGCCGTTCAAGCCGACACAGAAGGCGCAGTGGCTGCAGTCCACGCACTGCACGCAGTCGACCAGGCTGTCGCATTTGTGGCACGAGATGCAGTTCCGGGAGTTGTAGAGGAAGTTGCTGTTGCGGCAACTCTCGACGTTGAACGAGCTGTAGTTGTTGTTGCCGTCGCGACTGGCTGTGTGCTCCCCTTGGATCCTCACGAACTGAGCCCGGAAGTCCATCACGCCTCCAGTCGGTGGTGTCCCCGATGCCGCACCACGATAGCAAGCGCCATGGTGTGCGTCGAGGCTAGCCGATGAGGCCGAGCTTGCGTCCTGCCTGCGCGAACGCGTCGCGCGCAATCTCGATGTCCTCGTCCGTGTGCGTGGCCATGATGGTCGTGCGCAGCCTGTCCGTCCCGCGCGGGACCGCAGGATGCACGATGGGACACACGAACACGCCTCTGTCGAAGAGCTCGCGCGTGAGATCCATGCACTTGCCCTCGTCGCCGATGAGCACCGGGACGACGCACGTGGTCGAGTCCATCGTGTCGTAACCGAGCGCCTCGAGACCCTCGCGGTACCGCTGCTGCTGGCGGTGCAACAACTGCACACGCTCCGGTTCGTCCTCGATGACGTCGAGCGCGGTGAGCGCCGCCGCGGTCTGCGCGGGCGGGAGCGCCGCTGAGAAGATGAACGGGCGGGAGTTGTGCCGGAGGAAGTCCACGATCTCGTGGGTGGCCGCCACGTACCCGCCTACCGACGGGATCGCCTTGGAGAAGGTCCCCATCTTGAGATCCACGGAGCCGACCATATCGAAGTGCTCCTCGATCCCGTGCCCCGTCGCGCCGAGCGAGCCGATCGAGTGCGCCTCGTCCACCATGAGACGAGCGCCGTACTTGCGGCAGAGCGCGGCGGTGCCGGGGAGATCCATCACGTCGCCGTCCATGCTGAACACGGAGTCGGCGACCACCAGGATCGACTCGGACGCGCCCTGCGCCCCCGACAGCAACTTCTCGAGGTGCTCCATGTCGTTGTGCCGGTACGTCCGCCACTTGGCGCCTGAGAGCAGGCAGCCGTCGACGATGGACGCGTGGTCGAGCTTGTCCATCAGGATCAGGTCTTTCGGACCGAAGAAGCCCGTGATGATGGCGAGGTTCGTCATGTAGCCGGACGAGTACACGGCTGCGTCCTCGCGCTTCCCGAACTCCGCGACGCGGGCCTCGAGCCGCTCGTGCAGATCGGTCGTGCCCGTCAGGAGCCGGACGCCACCCGCCCCCGTCCCGTAGTCGTCGATCGCCCTCTTGGCAGCCTCGTCGATACGGGGATGTCCGATGAGCCCCAGATAGGAGTAGGACGCCATCATGATCATCTCGCGCCCGACCGCCTGCACCCGATGGTTCGTCGGCGACGTGATCGTCTGCAGGTAGAAGTAGCGGTCGGCCGCCACCGTAGCCCGCTTGCGCTCGCCGAACATCGCGATGCGCCCGGCCACACCGTCCTCGATGACGTCGGCCGTCACGGCTTCCACGGTCTGCATGACTCATCCTCCTCGCGCTCGGACGCCGACCGGCGAAGCGGTCGGCGCGCGTTGTACACAGAAATGTACACAGAGTGTAGCACACCGGCCGAGCCCGACCGTGGGGCCGTCATCGCGCCGGCTGTCGAAGCCGCGCGTCCGTCATGGGACACCCGACCTCACGGGTATATTGTCCCTGACGCCACGGCTGTGCGAAGGGGTGGTATCAGTGCCCATGGTCCTCATGGTGATCGCTCCGGAGCAGTTCCGGGACGAGGAGTACGAGCGCCCGAAGGCGGTGCTCGACGAGCGCGGGGCCCAGACCGTCACGGCGAGCGTGGCCCCGGGTCCGTGCCGAGGCAAGCTCGGCATGATCGCGCAAGCGGACGTCGCCCTCATCGACGTGGAACCGGCCGACTACGACGCCGTCGTGTTCGTGGGCGGACCCGGATCGAGGGTGTTCTTCGACGACTTCGACGCGCACCGCATCGCGAAGGCGACACACGAAGCAGGCGACATCCTCGGCGCCATCTGTGTCGCCCCTTCGACGCTCGCCCACGCGGGCCTACTCGACGGTCGCAGCGCGACGGCATTCCCATCGCAGGAGAAGGACCTCGAGTCGCACGGCGCGAAGTACACTGGAGTCCCGGTCGAGGTCGACGGCAGGATCATCACGGCGAACGGGCCGGAAGCCGCCACGGCGTTCGGCGAGACCCTGGCGGACGCTCTGGGCATCTGAAGGAAGAGCCGTCCGCGTCGGCCGCGGTCGCTCGTTGCGTAGCAGGCAAGAGACTCGAGGAGGACACGGATGAAGCTCTACCGCTGCCGGATCTGCGGCGACACGTATCTGGGATCTGAAGCTCCCTCGCACTGCCCCTTCTGTGGGGCGCACCGGGAACTCATGGTGGAGGCTCGCGAGTTCCCGCCGGACATCAACGCTGTGGATCCGACCGAGACCGAGCACGCCGACCTCGAGGCGAGCATAGAGCTGGAGACGTCGAACACCCGCTTCTATCTGGCCGCCGCACGACGTCCAGGCAACGACGCCCTGCGCTCCTACTTCAAGCGGCTCGCGAAGGTGGAGGCCGAGCACTGCGGCATCTTCTGCAAGCTCCTCGGCGCCGACAAGCCCTCCGACCTCATGACCCCTTCGGAGTCCACGGGCTCGTGGGCCTCGGACATCCAGGACTCGCTGAAGCGGGAGAAGCGCGCGACGGGCCTCTACCACACGTTCGCCGAGCGAGCGACGAGCGAGCGGCTCCGCGAGGTTTTCGCAGCCATCGCCGACGTCGAGACGGATCACATCGCGCTCGACGAGGAAGCGGAGACGTACCTCTAGCTTGCCGACGAGCGCGGCCGGCAGGCCACGCAGCCGAGCGTGCGCCGGCTCACAGCTCCTGCCTCGTGAAGACAGCGGCGGCAGCGACTGTGAGCGCGACGATGCCCACCACTGCGGTCACGACCGGCCACACCAGCGCGATATTCTCGCCGGTGAGGACTCGTCCGCTCGCCGCCACGAGACCCGCGGGCGAGTACTCTCGCGCGGGGCCCCACCCCGACGCGATCGCGAGCAGGAGGTACGCAGCGAGCCCCGCGCCGGCCGCTCCCGCCTGTGAGCGGAGAACGACGGAAAGCAGGGCCATGAGCGCTACGAAGAAGAGCGCGAGCAGCAGCCACACCGCGACAGCCTCGACGAACTCGACGACGAGAGCGTCGTCGAACAGCGCGACGGTCAGGACCCAACACACGAACGATCCCAGAGCGGTAGACAGCGCGACGAGTACGGAGTTGGAGACCACCTTCGCGACCACCATCGCTTGTCGTGAGAGCGGCTTCGTGAGCACGAGGACCGCCGTGCCGCTCCGCACTTCCCCCGCGATCATGCCGGCCGACGCGATGATGACGGCGATGAGCACGATCTGGGTGAGGTCCCCTACGAACTGCAGATACGCGTCGAGGGTGGTCGCTTCGGGGATCTCGATGACCACGCCGGGCTGGGAGCCCGCGAGGGACTCCACCAGCGCCGGCGCGAGCAGAGCGGAGATCGGACCCAGCACGCCGACCGCGACAAGGATCGCCGGCAAGACCCAGATCCGCCACGTGCGGGTGATCTCGCGAGCCTCTTTGACGAGGAAGACGCGGAAGCCCTGCATCAGCGCGCTCCCCCCACGAGCTCCACGAAGACATCTTCGAGCGTCGTCTCCTCTTCGACCATGCGGACGAGCCCGAGCTCCCGCGCCGCGACGAGAGCGGGCAGCGCGCGGCGGGCAGCGTCCACGTCGTCGACCGCGCACGAGAGGGTCTCCCCTTCTCGCGTGCACCCCACACACCACGGCTCGGACGCCAGCCGTGCCGCCAACGCAGCACCGCCACGGT
This sequence comes from Coriobacteriia bacterium, assembly GCA_030598125.1. Taxonomy (GTDB): domain Bacteria; phylum Actinomycetota; class Coriobacteriia; order Anaerosomatales; family JAUVQN01; genus JAUVQN01. The sequence continues at coordinate 11,305 of JAUVQN010000006.1, forward strand.
CGACCTCGATCGCGATACGCGCCGCACCACGATCACGCTTGAACTCTCCGATCGGACCCTGCCTGACGACGCGTCCGCGATCGAGTACGGTGATCGTGTCGCACACGCGCTCGACATCGGACAGGATGTGCGTCGAGAAGAAGACCGTCGTGCGTTCCTTGAGCGCCCCGATCATCTCGAGCACGTCCCTGCGGCCGATCGGATCGAGCGCGCTCGTCGGCTCATCCAGCATGAGCAGTCTCGGCGCGTTGATGAGTGCCTGCGCGACACCGAGCCTCTGTCGCATCCCCCGCGAGTACTCGCCCACCTTCGAGTCGACGCCGGCGAGCCCCGCGAGGTCCAGGAGGGCCTCCACACGCTGGTCCAGCTCCTTGCCGCCGACACCGAAGAGCGCGCCGAAGAACCGGAGCGTCTCGGGCGCCGTCATCCACGGATAGAACGCCGGTACGTCCGGAAGGAAGCCGATCGCCGCCCGCACGTCGTTGCCGGCCCGCACGACGTCATGGCCGAGCACGCGCGCGCTCCCGGTCGTGGGACGGGCCAGCCCCGTGAGGATCCTGAGCGTGGTCGTCTTCCCGGCGCCGTTGGGGCCGAGGAACCCGTAGACCGAGCCCGTCTCGACCGCGAGGTCGACCCCGTCCAGCGCTCGCACATCCCCGAACACCTTGGTGAGGCCCTCGAGCTCGACGGCGGCGGTCATGTGGAGTCCCCCTCGGAGGGATCGCTCGTCTGGGCCTCCGGGGTCCCGTAGAGCGTGTCGACGGCGGCCCTCGACACATCGCGACGTGCGCCCGGGTCGGCCTCGGGCCGCACGTCCTCGACGTCCTGGGGGACGTCGCGGCCTAGCGCCGCATAGAGGATGACGCCGATCCCGTTGCTCAGGAGAAGGATGATGAGGACCCAGATCCACTTGCGGTCCCACAGCACCCGCGTGCGCCGCCATAGGTCCACGAGCGCCCACACCTGCGCCGCGAGCACGATGAGCGCGAACCCGAGGAGCGCCCACACTGCGAGCTCGGGCACCCCGAGCTCGGCCGCGATCGTCTCGATCATCCCGGACTCCTCCGCCTCTCCCTCTCGACCGACACGAGCATACGCCCTACCCGGTCCGACGCGAGGCGAGCCGTTTCCGCACCGCGTCGCTCGTGAGTTCCTTCAGCGCTTCGCGCCCGATCCGGCGGCGAGCCGCCTCGTCCGAGTCCGCAAGCCTGCTTGCAACCACGACGGCCGCCGCGTTGCACTCGAGATCTCGTTTGCCGACCTGCCTGAGCGCCCATGAGACGCTCTTCGCGACAGTGTGGCGCTCGTCGACAGCCCCTCTCTCGATGGGGCCGAGGAACTCGAGGATGGCAGCGGTCTCCGCCGCCTTGTCCTTCCACGCGAGCACCGCCATGAGGGCGAAGCCCGCGCGACGTACGTACTCCCCGTCCGCGTCCGTCCACTCGTGGCACTTCTCGTACGCGGACGGCGTGCGCCAGAAGAGGTTCATGCAGCACTGATCGCAGATCTCCCAGTAGTCGAACTCGCTGGCCCACGCGTCCATCTGCTTGGCCGTCACGCTCCCCGGATCATCGACGAGGCTCGCGAGTATGCGGGTCTCGCGCGCGTCGTCCGCCCACAGCCGGAGCGCGAGTTCGTGGTCGGTCCCGATCCGCTTCCCCAGCGCGCGAAGTTCGGGCATCCGGATGCCCCACGTACGCTCCGGTGTGATGCCGAACCGGACCATCCCAGCGGCGTCCTCGGGGTCGCCGAGACGCTCCAGCTCCGTCACGATCTCCGCGTGCGTCATCTCGCCCATGTCAGCTATATCCCCGAAGCGCCCGCGTGCGGCGGTGCGGCGGTCGGCCGAGGATGCTGGGGCGCGGTGTCGTGTACACGGCTACAGGCCGGCGACGCGCCGGAAGACGTCCTCGTAGCGCGGTGCGAGCTCCTGGACGGTGTAGGCCGCCGCCAGCGAGTGTGCCTCGCCCGCGGGCGGACGCTCCAGCACCAGGGAGCGCAGCTCCGCCTCGAGCCGGTCCGGGCCTTCGTAGCGCATCGCCTTCGGGTAGAGCTCCGGGTAGCAGAGCCGGTCCGGGACGAGCGGCCGGCACCCAGCGTATGCGGCCTCCATCATCGCGATACCGAAGAACTCGTTCATCGCGGTGGAGACCGCGACGTCGCTCGACGCGAGAAGGCTCGCATAGGCGTCCGGACCCTCCGGCTCCGCGAGATGGACGATCCGGTCTCCGAGTCCTTCGGCCGTACGCTCGAACCACTCCTGTGTGTCGCCGAAGGACTGTCCCGCCACCGCGACCTCGAAGTCGAGTCCCTCCCCCGCAAGGCGGCGGACGGCCTCGAAGAACTCCTCAGGGCCCTTGTCGTGCTCCCAGCGGTGCGGCCACAGCACGCGGCAGCGCGCGCCTCGCTCCGGCGGATGGCGATCGAAGGGCGCCGGGTCGAACGGTGGCGGGAGCACCTCCGAGCGCTCGGCCACGGCCTCCGCGACACCATCGGGCACGTGGTCCGGGAACCTCCCCAGGAACCCGGGGATCCCGCCCACGAACCCGTCCCTGTTGAACCGTGTGTTGAAGAGGCACCAGTCGGCGGCCAGCGCGGTCGTGACGTTCGCGAGGGGGAAGTGGAGGTCCCACTCTCTCTCGAAGCGCACCGGGTAGACGAGCTGGTTCTCGTGGAAGTACACGATCGACGGCAGGCTCGCGACATCGTCGCCCGCAAGCCCCTTGAACTCTGCGAGGTTCAGGAACGTCGAGCAGAGCAGGAGGTCCCAGCGAGCGCCCGCCGCCGCGAGCTGATGGACCTCCCGCGCCATGGTGATGGCGGCGCCTCGCATGCGCCATTTCCACTTGCGAGCCGGAAGCGTGAGCAGATCCGCGTCCCACTCGATGTGCGCGAGCAGCGCGTCGAGGACCGCACGATGCGAGCCCCCGTAGTAGGGCTCGAGCACGAGGATGCGCGGACGGCGACTCACACGCCGCCGTCGAGGACGTCTCGCCCGTTCTCCGAGCCCGCATCCCGCCGCTTCCGCCGAGGCGGTGAGCGGTACGCAGGGCACTCGAAGTCCCGATGCGTGAGCGACTCGAGTGCGTCGCGCACCATGCGCTCGACATCGAGACCGGCTTCTCCGTCGTCCAGCTGCTCGACCGTGGCCCTGGTCGCGGGCGTACGAGGCATGAAGAGCGTGCAACAATCATCGCCCGGCATGATCGATGTCTCGTACGTACCGATCCGCTGCGCCTCACGGATGATGTCCTGCTTGTCGTCACCGATGAGCGGCCTCAAGAGCGGCATGGTGGCCACCGCGTCGACTGCCGCGATGTTCTCGAGCGTCTGCGAAGCGACCTGCCCCAGGCTCTCGCCGGTCACGAGCGCGCCGGCCCTCTCCCGCACGGCAATCGCCTCCCCGATACGGATCATCAGGCGTCGGTAGATGAGCACCCTCAGGTCCGCGGGGGCCTCGAGCGACACCTCACGCTGGATCTCGCCGAACGGGACCGCATAGATGCGCCCCACGATCTGCGAGCGCTCGAGGATCCCCCCGATCCGGTACGCGCGGTGGATGGAGGCGTCGTCGGTCACCGGCGCGCCGGAGAAGTGGAGCCCCACGACGACGGCGCCGCGCCGTCCCATCCTCCACGTCGCCACCGGCGAGTCGATGCCCGCGGACAGGAGTGCGACGACCTTCCCCGCCGTACCGACCGGGAGCCCGCCCGGACCGTCCACGCGGCGAGAGTAGACATACGCGTCCCCCTGGACCACCTCGATGAAGCACGTGGCCTCGGGCCGGGTCAGGTCCACGCGCCGGCCGAACTCGTCCACCAGGCGCTGGCCTACCTCGACGTTGATCTGGTTTGAGCTCACGGGGAAATCGGTGTTCGAGCGGCGCGCTTCCACCCGGAAGCTGTCCCACTCCCCCGCTTCCTCCATCGAGAGGATCGCCGCACGCCCCATGTCCTTGAGATCGCGGGCGGTCACGAACGCGTCCGCCACGTAGCTGACTCCAGGCAGGGCGGTGACGCGCGCGATGACGTCTTCCCTCCGCTCGGGATCGGAGAGCCTCACCAACAGACGGCTCGCGATCCGTCGCGTCTCGTGCGCCGTGAGGCCACCCACCGCGGCTCGGATGTTCCGTTTGAGCACGTTCTCGAAGTGGGCCCTGTTCCTGCCCTTGAGTCCGATCTCGTGGTAGTGGACGAGTATCGCCCGCTCGAACATCCCCGAGACGCCTCCAGTCACATCGGCTGATCGGTCCACCTGAACATGCGAGGGTCCCGCAGCCACGCGGCGGCGGGACCCATCAGCGCCGCCCCAGGCGGCCCTCCGTGCGCGTGCTGTCTACTTGCCGTCGTCCTCACGCTGGTACGCTATGTCGCCCGACGCGATCTCTTCGAGAGACAGCGTCAGCGGCTTGGTGCGCGTGTACTGCACGATCTGCGGCGTCGCAGCCATGGAGAGCAGTGCAGCATCGTGCACGCCGTGGACCATGTCGTTGATCTGACGGGCACGTCGTGACGCGATCGTGCAGAGCGTGTACTTGGAGTCGACCTTCGCGAGCAGGTCGTCGATCTCGGGCTCGATGACCATCGTGTCAGTCCCTCTCTTCAGCGGTGGTGTCGATGATAGAGGTGAGCTCGTCCGTCGCTCGACGGACATCGTCGTTTATTACCACATTGTCGTATGAGTCCACAAGCGCGACCTCCTGCTGGGCGGTCGTCATGCGGGTCTCGACCTCGTCGTCCGTCTCGCTCCCGCGACCCGACAGGCGGCGCTTCAGCTCGTCCATGGACGGGGCCAGGATGAAGACCAGCACTGAGCGCGGCATCGCGTCCTTCACCTGAAGCGCGCCCTGCACGTCGATCTCGAGCACGACCTGACGACCCTCCGCGATGCGCTCCTCGACAGCATCTCTCGGTGTGCCGTACCGGTGTCCATGCACGCTCGCATGCTCGAGGAACTCGTTCCTTCGCACCCGGCGTTCGAACTCCTCGGGTGAGAGGAAGATGTAGTGGGAGCCTTCCACCTCGCCGGGACGCGCGGGGCGCGTCGTAGCGGAGACCGACACCCAAAGGTCAGGGACCCTGTCGCGCAATCCGCCGACCAGGGTCCCTTTGCCGGCCCCCGAGGGACCGGACACTATGAACAGGTTGCCGCTCCGCAATGAGAGAGGTCGCGAGGCCTGGGCTGATCTCAGCCCAGCCGCTCCATCAGCGCCTCGCGCTGACGGGCGCCGAGGCCCTGGACCCTGCGGCTCTCGGAGATCCCCAGCTCGTCCATGACCTTCGCGGCCTTGGCCTTTCCGTATCCCGGGAGACTCTCGAGCAGTGTGGAGACCTTCATCCGCGCGACGATCGGGTCGTCCGAGTTGGCCATGACCTCGGAGAAGCTGACGTCACCGTTCTTGATCTGCTTGCGGAGCTCGGCCCGCTTCTGGCGTGCCTCGGCGGCCTTGGCAAGGGCAGCCTGTCGTTGCTCGTCAGTCAGGTTCGGCAGAGCCATGGTTCCTCCTCGCTTCCCTCAGGGCGGCGTGTGCGATACGCGTCATTGTAGGCACACACCCACCCCGCTTACAACTGTGCGGCTGCAGAGATACTACCCCTGACCTGCCTGTTCGCAAACCACTAGCCGGACAGACGGCGGC
>JAUVQN010000111.1 GCA_030598125.1 Coriobacteriia bacterium
CGGGCCGGTCGCGCGGAAGGTCGTTCGCGACCCCGCAACGGGAAGGGTGAGTGACGGGGCTCACAGGACCCGGAGCGGGACTTCCGAGCAGTCCGCGCGGCCCCGCGAGCCGGTCTCGCACGGGTACGTGAAGAGGGGCCCCGCCGGCGCGGGACCCCTCCTCGGATCGCTTCGTTGACCGCGTCCTAGTGCAGGATCGCAGCCACCTCGTCGCGCACGCCCTGGGAGATAGCGCCTTGTCCGCCGAGGTAGCGCACCTCGTGGATGAGCGTCACGTTCTCCTCGAACGCCTGGCGCGTGTGACCCGAGAGCACCTCTCCGGGCGTGAGCAGCATGACCCCACCGTTCAGGCCCTGCAGCACGCCGCCGGCAAGCGCATCGGGGTAGTTCGTGCCCGTGGCCAGGGCCACACCGTCCCAGTGCATGTAGTAGTTCTCGACGGCGTGCTCCGCGACGAGCTTCGCGGTCTCGTAGCGGTCGGCGCCGCCCACGCGGGTCAGCTCCTCGACCGTCTCGTACGCCACGAGATCCGCGCCCACCTTCTCCGACACGGCGCCGACGCCGCCGAGCAGGAGGACGTTCTTGATGCCCAGCCCGGTGACGGCGTTCGCCGTGGCCGGCGGCACGAGATCCTGCTGGACGAGCAGGAGCGGCATCTTCCTCTTCGCCGCGATCGGAGCGGCGGCGAGCGCGTCGGGGAAGTTCAGGCCGCTCGCGACGAGCACCTCGCCGCTGAACCAGTGGCCGTTCTCCTCGTACGCGTCCTTGACCGCCATGGCGATCTTCGAGGCCGTCTCGTAGCGGTCGGCGCCGGCGATCCGCTCGACGTTCTCCGCGCCCACGAGACCCGCGAGCGCCGTCTCGACGTCGGTGCCGACCGCACCCGTGCCGCCGACGATGATCGCGCTACCGACTCCCAGGCGCCCGATCTCAACGGCCACCGCGGCCGGGAGGTCGGTCGGCCGAGTGAGCAACACTGGGCCGTTCTCCGCGCCCGCGAGCGCTGCGCCGCCGAGTGCGTCGGGCCACTGCGCGCCCGTCGCGATGACGACCGTGGAGGCCTGACCGGGCTCGAACGCCTGCTTGGAGACCTCGACCGCGGTCTCGTAGCGGTCGGCCCCTTCGACAGGGACGTACTCTGTGGGCGTGAGCTCCATGACGACCGTCATGTCGTGCTCGTCGCCTCCCGTCACGCTGAAGTGCTCGGAGTAGTCGGCCTGCCAGTTCTTCGTGTAGTCGTAGACCCAGACCTTGTACTCGCCGGCCTTGAGGTCGTCCCAGTAGAACTCACCGGAATCGGACACCCACTGGTAGTCGACCATCCGCCAGCCCTTGTCGCCGCCGGCGTTGTAGAAGAGCTTCGCCTTCACCTCGGTGATGACGTGGCCGTCGGTGTCGGTCACCGCGCCGTGGACGGCGCCGGGCTCGGTGAGCGCCGCGTCACACGTCTCGGTGACGCCACCAGAGAAGGTCACGAGGTCCCAGATGCCCTTGTACTCGTCCTCGCAGTAGTAGCCACCGCCGTAAGCGTACGCCGGCATGTCGTCGTAGACCTCTGTGGCCCAGCCCGGCATGACGGCGGAGGGAGAGAGATCGCCACTCGCGGCGAAGTACACCGCGTACTCGCCGTCCGGGTGCAGCCCTTCGATGACGTATCCGCCGGTCCCGTCCGTCGTCGTCTCGGCCACGCTGTACCAGCCCGCCTGCGTGCCGGGCATCGTGGAGATCGCGACCGGCGCCAGCGTGGACTTGCTGGTGTAGATCGCTACGTCGACGACGGCACCCGGGATCGGATCGTCGCTCCAGCCACTGGCGGTGCCCGTCAGCGTCCCTTTGATGGCGACCGTCTCATCGAGCTCGACGTCGACGCCGGCGGTGATCTTCTGATCGTGGACGAGCACGTCCTCGGCACCGAGGATCGTCGGCGACTCACCGTGGTACTCGTCGGCGTAGTCGTCGGTGTCGGGGAACACGCCCACTCGGTACGTCCCGACCTCGATCCCGTCGAAGGAGTACGCACCCGTGTCCGTGGTCAAGCGGTCGATGCCGACCCACTCGCCTTCCAGGAGCTCGAAGGCGTGGACGTCGATGGTCTCGGTGCAGGGCACCGAGCCCCCTGGCTTGTAGATCGTTCCCTGCATCCAGCCCTCGCCCGCCTCCGGCGCGATGGCGGTCGCGGGTACGATCGGTCCCGCGAGCAGCGCTACCATCGCCACCGCGACGGTCGGCGCGCACACCTTACCTCGCGTGCGTACCTTCCTCATCAGCTCCCCCTTCCGGAGAACAACATGCGAGGGACGGTGCGCGCCATGGTCAATGACGAGCGTCGCACGTCCCGTACGAGGTGTTATCGGCCGGTGAGCTGCGATTCCGTAGCCCGAGCGGAAGGCCGGGCGACAGACCTCACACGCTCGCGTCGGACGGCACGGGGTCGGCAGACGGGTCGGCTCCGTCTCCGGAGGATCCGGCACTCGGATCGCCATCCTCCCCCGCATCCTCTACCACACGCGTCACGCGTACGGCGTACGTCGCCGGAACGACCTCCTCGCCATGGGTCTCGGCCCATGCACGGGCCAGGATCAGCCCGCCGAGAACGGCCGTCATAGTGAAGTGGATCCAGACGAGGAACAGCACGATGGTTCCGGCGACGCCGGAGAGTGTCTGGGCGCCGCCCCACGACACGTACCAGAAGAAGACACGCTGCCCGATCGTGTAGGCGGCGGCAGCCACCGCTGCGCCGAGCATGAGATAGCGTACGCGGAGCCTCCCGTCCGGGAGCAGCCGGTACAGCGCGCCGATGATGAGCAGCGAGAACACGAAGGTGGCCGTCAGCTGGCTGACGCCTTCGGGTACGTGGAACGGCAGCTCCTCCACCAGCCACGTGCTGCGGAGCCACGAGACCGCAGCCTGCATGAGGATGGCTGCGGCGACGACGATCCCGCTCGTGGTCACGAGGAGGAACGGCACGAGACGCCGGAGCGCGACGGTCAGCCACGGCGTCCCCTCTCGGATGCGCACGCCGAGCAGATCGTCGAAGATGCGCTGCATCTGGTAGAGGAGACGTCCCGCGCCATAGATGAGCACGCCGATCGCCACGATGGTGGCGATCGCGCCGGCACTCGAGTCGACGCTCTGGGTCAGGCTCGCCAAGAGATCGGCCGCGACCTCCGGCCCGAACGTCTCGGCCAGACGCTCCTCGATCGCCTGGTCGGCCGCGGACGTGCCGAACACCCACGTCGCGACCGACCCAGCGATCACGACGAGCGGCGAGAACGCGAAGATCGTGTAGTACGCGAGGGCGGCCGCCTTGCGCGACAGACCTTCCTGCGACCAGACGTCCGCTATGCGTTCGACGAGGTCTCGCACGCTGCTAGCGGCGCATCGTTCCCCGGATGAGGAAGTCGAGACCCGCGGCCACGAGCCCGAAGACCGCGCCGAGCACGGCGCCGAAGATCATCGCGTCGCGCGCGGTGATGAGCACGCGGGACTCGTCGTCGAACCGAGCCTCGCTCGCGGCGAGCACGCCGATGAACCCCTGCTTCACCTCGGCACGGTTCGCGACGGCGACGCCGCAACCGGCCTGGAACATCTCGATCTCGTCATCGGCGACGATCAGAGCGGCGCCGGACTGCGCCATCTCCGAGCGCCCCGACACGGTGATGAGACCCGCTCCCGCACCCTGCATCTCGAGCGTCTCGCACTCTACCGACTGCACGAACCCGCCTTCGACGGTGACACGCTCAGCGACGACCTCCGCGCTCTTCTCGACGGCTGCATCGTTCCCGGTCGCGTCGTTCTCAGCCACGATCCCACTCCCCTTCCGTGTCAGCCGGGAGCACTCCCGGCGGTCCCTTCGGATGCCTCTCCTCAAGAAGGATACCCGTTGCCGCGGCTACTCCCCCAGGCGATCTGCCCAGTCCGATGTCCGCCGGCGAGACGAGCTGGACCGCGAAACGACGCCCGGCGCGTCGCGCCTACCTGTGAGCGGCGATGAGCTCGGCCACGTCCATCGCCGGCAGCGTCGTGATGCGCACGCTCCCCCGCGAGCCCATCTCGAGCGAAGCCTTCGTGACCGTCATGTTGTCCGGTGCCTCCACGATGTTGACGAAATCGTACTCGCCGAGAACGGCGTACTGCTGGACGATGCGCACCCCCCTCGACTCCATCTCGTCGTCCACCTCGGTGATGCGATCCGGGTTGTGCTTGATCGTCCTGGCGCCTTCGTCGGTGAGTCGCGAGAGCATCACGTAGATCGGCATGCTGCTTCCCTCCCACATTGCGCCGCGGGCCTATCCCGCGCCTACTGTAGAGGTACCCATTGGGACGCCGAACGAGAGGCTCGCGTGCGAACCGACCCCTCCATCGCACATCCGTGGGACGTGGACGACGAGAAGGCCCGCGACATCCAGCGCGCGCTTGCCGGCCGTGTCAGACTCGAACCCCTCCCTGCCGAAGGGGACCGCGCCCCAAGGCTCGCGGCAGGCGTGGACGTCGGCTACTCGAGGGATGGCACCCGCGCGTGGGCTGCGGTCGTCGTCATGGACCGAGCCTTCCGCGTCCTCGAGAAGACGGTCGTACCCACCGAACCGGATCGCCACTAC
>JAUVQN010000023.1 GCA_030598125.1 Coriobacteriia bacterium
GAGCAGCTCGAGGCCGCCTACGAGGAGGTCCTGACGCGACTCGAAGGGATCGAAGGCCCCGGCCTCGTCGTCATAGACCCGGGCGACCTGCATCGTGCTCACGAGTTCGCTCAGAACGCTTCGCCCGATGTGGTCGATCGCCACAAGGCGGACGCGCTCGGGACCGTGGACTTCGTCGTGGAGATGGCGCTGGCGTCACTGCCCGAGGACGGGATGCTCGTCGTCGTGGCGCCGACGACCGGGGAGGTGGACGGCCCCGAGCCGCTCGCACCCATCGTCGTCCACGGGGAGGGATGGCGCGGTTTCGTCTCGTCGCCATCCACGCACCGGACGGGTCTCGTCACGCTGCCCGATGTGACCGCCACCGTGCTCGGGCTCTTCGGCATCGAGCGGCCCGCCAGTGTCATCGGCGACGCAATGTCGCCCGACGGCGACGAAGCGGCCCTCTCCGATCGGATCGATGCGCTCGCTCGCGACTCGGCGACGGCGGTCGCCGTCGACGGGGCGAAGGGGACGGTGCTTAACACGTTCATCGCACTCGCGGTGATCGTCTTCGTCGCCAGCACGCTCGTGCTCGCGCGGGGAGACTATCCCGAGTGGGCGGCGACCCTGTTCAGGCTCGCGCTCCTCGGCGTGGTGTCCTTCCCGCTCGCGACGTATCTCATGTTCCTGGTTCAGCCTCGCCCTGACTCGAGGGTGGAGGTCGTGGGGCTCGTCCTCGGCGCGACGGCGGTCGTGTGGCTCGTGGCCGCCATGCTCGCGAGATCCGCACGCTGCTCGCTCGCGATCACGGCCGTCTCGCTCGCGACCGCGGGTGTCATCATCGTCGATGCGTGGACCGGCTCCTCGATCTCCTTCACGGGGTTCCTGAGTTACTCACCGCTCGCCGGTGCCCGCTACTACGGGATGGGCAACGAGGCCGCCGCCCTCATGGCGGGCTCGCTCGCTGTCGGGCTCGGGCTCCTCCTGGACGACTGGAAGGACGCGTCGTGGGCGGTTCCCTTCCGACGCTGGGTCTACCCTGTGATCGCGCTCGTCGCCGTGTGGACGGCCGCGGCGCCGAACCTCGGGGCCAACGTCGGCGTGGCGGTGTGGGGCGTGGTGCTCTTCGGCGTCGCCTGGGCGGGGATGAACGGCGTGCGGATGACGTGGAAGCTCGCCGTCGCGCTCTTCGTCGTTATCGTCCTGGTGGTCGTGGCCATCTCCGTCCTCGATCTGGCGGACATCGGGCCCCAGACGCATCTGGGGCGCGCGCTGTCGAGCGCCGCTGGGGGAGACCTGGGCGAGCTCAGGACGATCGTGATGCGCAAGGTCGAGACGAACCTGAGGGTACTCACGCACACGAACTGGACATACGTGCTCATCGCGGTGCTCGCGTTCCTCGCGTACATGCGGTGGAGGCCCAAGGGTGAGTTCCTGGACGCACTCGAGAGCCATCCGGACTTCGGACAGGCGCTCACCGCCGTGCTCGTGGGCGGTCTCGCGGCGTACTTCACCGAGGACTCGGGCATCGTGGTACCGGCGCTGATGTTCCTCTACGCCGGGGCCGGGACGCTCTACGTCATGCTGTCGCGCAGCTGCTGGTCGAAGGAGCCGTGCTGATGCGGGCGGTGGCGACGTGAGCCCGTGGCTGTCCGGCGCCCTCGCGTGGCTCATCGCGCTGCTCGCGTGCGTCGTCGTCCCGTACTTCGGGATGCGGTGGCTTGCACCGACGCTGGAGCAGCACGCGCCGAGGGTGCGCAACTACCGCGGACGAGAGCTGCCCCTCGGTCTCGGCCTCGTGTGGGCGTTCTGGTCGCTCGGGATGGTCGTGGCGACGCTCCCGGCGGGCGTGTGGGCGCTCTTCTTCGGCGGCTCGGCCGAGGGTGGCTCGCAGCCGCCGGCCTGGATCGAGCCTGTGGGGGCCTTCGGGACCGTCGAGACCTTCGTGCCCGTCTTCCTCGTGACGGGCGTGCTCCTGTTCGGGCTCGTGGACGACGCCTTCGGGGACGAGTCCAAGGGCTTTCGAGGGCACCTGGGCCAGCTAGGCCGAGGGCGACTGACGACCGGGGGCCTGAAGCTCGTGGGCGTGCTCGTCCTCGCTGCAGCGGCGGCCGGTTCGGCCAGCACGGCCGCCTTCTTCGTCACAGCGGCCGATCCCCAGTCGTCGATCGGATGGCCCGGGCCGTGGCTCCTGGGGTCCAGGTGGCTGCTCGGTTGGATCGTGATCGCGGGGACGGCGAACCTGCTGAACCTCCTGGACCGGCGTCCCGGGCGCGCGCTCAAGGCGTACCTGGCGCTCGTGATCCCGGCTGCTCTGGTGGGTTCGTACTACGTCTGGCGGACCTGGCCGGTCGTCTCGGAGAACGGCCTCGCAGGCTCCGTGCCCGGGGTCGTGTGGCCGTTCGCGGCCGGCGTACTGCTGACGGTCGCGGTGGGGCCGGCGCTCGTGGTGTGGCCGTACGACGTGCGAGAGCGAGGCGTCCTCGGCGACGCCGGCTCGAATGCCATGGGGGCGCTCGCCGGCTACCTGCTCGCCCTCGTGCTCGCCGTCTGGCCGCTCGCGATCGTGGCGTTCGCCGTGGTGGCCCTGAACCTGGTCTCGGAGCGGGTCTCCTTCTCTGACGTGATCGAAGGGAACCGGGTCTTCGCGTGGCTGGACGGGCTCGGGACGCGGCAGGACCCATCGTCGCGGCGACGCGGGCGAGACGCGTAGTCCCGTGCCCGCCGATGGTGGGTGAGGACGCGCACAGCCCGTACCGCCCGGGAATGTGGGAGGTCCACCGGACGCGGGATTGTGGTTTAGTGGTAGGTGGTCCGGACGGCCGCTCTATCGGCACGCCGGACGCCTCGGGAGGCATTTTGACAACAGGAGGGTCGGCTGGGAATGGCGAAGCACATCTTCGTGACCGGCGGCGTGGTCAGTTCTCTCGGTAAGGGCATCACCGCCGCCTCGCTGGGCCGACTCCTCAAGTCCCGTGGCGTCAAGGTCACCATCCAGAAGCTGGACCCCTACCTCAACGTGGATCCGGGCACGATGAGCCCCTTCCAGCACGGCGAGGTCTTCGTGACCGATGACGGCGGAGAGACCGACCTCGATCTCGGCCACTACGAGCGCTTCATCGACGAGTCGCTCTCGCGCGACTGCAACGTCACGGCCGGGTCCATCTACTCCACGATCGTCTCCAAGGAGCGGCGCGGGGAGTTCCTGGGCGGCACCGTGCAGGTGATCCCGCACGTCACGAACGAGATCAAGGACCGTATCAGGAGGCTCGCGGACCAGACCGAGGCCGATGTCACGATCACGGAGGTCGGGGGCACGGTCGGCGACATCGAATCGCTGCCGTTCATCGAGGCCATCCGGCAGATGAAGAAGGACGTCGGCCGCGACGACGTGATCTACATCCACGTCACGCTCGTGCCCTACATCGCGGCCTCGGCCGAGCTCAAGACCAAGCCCACCCAGCACTCGGTCAAGGAGCTCAGATCCATCGGTATCCAGCCGGACTTCATCGTCTGCCGGAGCGACCGGCCCATCGACGAGTCGATCCGCCGCAAGATCGCCCTCTTCTGCGACGTGGACCCGGTCGCCGTCATCTCCGCGAAGGACGCCGCGAGCATCTACGACGTTCCCCTGACCCTGCACGAGCAGGGACTGGACGACATGGTCGCGGAGCGCCTCGGTCTGCCGGCGAAGGAGCCGGATCTCGCGGACTGGACACAGTTCGTCGAGCACAGCAGGACGCTCGAGGACGCCGTCGACATCGCACTCGTGGGCAAGTACGTGCAGTTGCCCGACGCGTATCTGTCCGTCACCGAGGCATTGGATCACGCCGGCATCCATCACGACCACAAGGTCCGCGTGCACTGGGTCGACGCCGAGAGCTGCACGCTCGAGGAGGTCGAGCGGATGCTCTCAGAGATGGACGGCATCCTCGTCCCGGGCGGCTTCGGGATCCGGGGCATCGAGGGCAAGGTCCGCGCGGCCCGCTACGCGCGAGAGCACGGCGTCCCGTACCTTGGCGTGTGTCTCGGTATGCAGGTGGCCGTGGTCGAGTTCGCGCGCAACGTCGCCGGACTCGAGGGGGCGAACTCCGCCGAGTTCAGCCCGGAGACCGAGCACCCGGTGATCGATCTCATGCCGGAGCAGCACGACGTGGACGACGTGGGCGGCACCATGCGGCTCGGCACGTACCCCTGCAAGGTGGAGCCCGGCACGAAGGCGTACGACACGTACGGTGAGGACCTCGTGTACGAGCGGCATCGGCACCGCTACGAGGTGAACAACGCGTACCGGCAGCAGCTCGCCGATGCGGGTCTCGTGATCTCCGGCCTGTCGCCGGACGAGCGGCTCGTCGAGATGGTCGAGCTGCCGGACCACCCGTGGTACGTCGGCAGTCAGGGACACCCCGAGTTCAAGAGTCGGCCCACGCGCCCCGCGCCCCTCTTCCGCGACTTCGTCGGGGCGGCCGTCGCGTACAAGCGGTCGAAGACGGCCCCCGCGGACACAGGCGTCGCCGACAGGGCCGAGGTGGGATCCGCAGGCGTGGGCTCCCCGAAGACCGGCACATAGATGTCGGACGAGCGGCTGCTCCAGACCTTCTTCGACCTCGTCAGGATCCCGAGCCCGACCTTCAAGGAGGCGGCTGTCGCCCGCTACGCGGCCGACGCACTCACTGACGCTGGCGCTCGCGTCACCTTCGACAAGAGCGCGGCCAGGACCGGATCAGACACGGGGAACCTCCTCGCCGAGCTGCCCGGTACGGCCGCGGGGCGTACGGTGCTGCTGTCAGCGCATATGGACACCGTCGAGCCGTGCGAGGGCGTCGAGCCCGTCGTCGTCGACGGTGAGATCCACTCCGCCGGAGACACCGTGCTCGGAGCCGATGACAAGGCGGGAGTGGCAGCCATCGTCGAGGTCGTCCGGCGCCTTGCCGAGTCCAACGAGCCCAGATCCCCGGTCCGCGTGGTCCTGACCGTGGCCGAGGAGAAGGGCCTCGTCGGTGCGAAGGCGCTCGATCCGGCGGATCTGGAGGCCGACGTCGCGCTCGTGCTCGACGCGGACGGCGACCCCGGGGGGATCGTCGTCGCGTCGCCGACGCACTACACGTTCTCCGCGACGTTCCACGGGCGCGCCTCGCACGCCGGCGTCGAGCCCGAGAAGGGCCGCTCCGCGGTCGTGATGGCCGCTCGCGCGGGCGCGACCATGCCGTCGGGGCGCCTGGACGATGAGTCGACCGCCAACGTCGGTACCATCGAGGGCGGGACCGCGACCAACGTCGTCGCGCAGACCGCGATCGTCACCGGCGAGTGCAGGTCGCTCGACACCGAGCGCGTGGAAGGGGTCCGCGACCGGATGCAGCGAGCGATGGAGGACGCTGCCGCGGGCCTGGAGGGCCGGGTCGACGTCGTCTGGACGAAGGAGTATGAAGCCTTCCACTTCGCCGACGACGACCCGATGCTCGAACTCGTCGAAGGAGCCTGCCGGGACATCGGGGTCGAGCCTCGGAGGGTCAAGACCGGAGGTGGCAGCGACGGCAACATCCTGCACGCCAAGGGCGTTCCCACGCTCGTGCTCTCGAGCGGTATGCGCAGCGTGCACGGCGTGGACGAGTGGATGCGGATCGAGGACCTGTTCGCCCTGACGAGGCTCGCAGGGGCCGTCGTCAGACGCTCGGCGGACTGACGTGCGACTCGTCTGGGGCATCGTCACCGAGTCCCGGGACGAGGCCGGCGATGTGCAGCGCCTCGTAGTGGAGACGTCCGAGGGGACCCGGAGCGCCATCGCGTTCATCTCGTTGTCGGGGACCTGTCGAGCGGGTGAGCGGGTCCTTCTGAACGCGACCGCCGTCGACCTGGCCCTCGGGACGGGCGGCGAGGACTTCGTGGTCGCGAGAGCGCCTTCGGACACCATCGCCGGCGGTGTCGCTCTCGACGACCCGTCGGGCGGCCATATCGTGAAAATGAGGTACACACCACTGCAACTCGACGTTCTCGCGGTCGAGGAGGAAGAGGGACCGGGCCATGCGGCGATGCGCGAGGCCGTCTCGATCGGTGGGATGCCCGTCGTCTGCTGCGGTCTGCACAGCCAGCTCGTGCCGGTGGCCGCCGCGGTGCACGAGGTTGATCCTACGCTCGACGTCGCGTACGTGATGTCGGATGCGGCGGCGCTGCCGCTCGCGCTGTCAGACGCGGTGCGCTCATGCCGGGAGGCCGGCCTCGTATCCTCGACCGTCACGTGTGGTCAGGCGTTCGGCGGGGACTTGGAGGCCGTCAACGTGCACTCGGGTCTGCTCGCGGCCGACCGGGTCGCGGGTGCCGACATCGCGGTGGTCGCCATCGGTCCCGGGCTCGCGGGCACGGGTACGGTCTTCGGTCACGGCGGTGTCGCGCAAGGTGAGGCCGTCAACGCGTGCGCGGCGGTCGGAGGAAGGGCCGTCGCGGTGCTCAGGATCTCGTCCGTCGACGAGCGCGACCGCCATCGCGGCGTGAGCCACCACTCCATCACCGCACTGCTGCGCGTCGCGCTCGCGCCCGCGCTCGTGCCCGTACCCGAGCTGGACGGGTCGTTGCTGAGCGATGTCGATGCCGAGCTCGAGAGCGTGGGGGTCTGGGAACACCACGAGCGGGAAGACGTGCCACGTCGCGCGCTGCCGGACGCCTTGGGCGTCCCGATGGGCTCGATGGGGCGCGATGCTCGCGACGACCCCGCGATGTTCCTCGCCGCCGCCGCTGGTGGCGATGTCGCCGCTCGGCTCGCTCGCGAGCGCGGAGACCACTCGGGGACGGCTGGTCGTGATGCGGGAATATCAGACACGAGAGACGGGGAGTGAGCCATGATCATCGGCGTCCCCCGCGAGGCGAAGCCGGAAGAGTACCGTGTGGCCGCGACGCCTGGCAGCGTACGCGAGGCGGTCGCGCGAGGCCACACGGTGCTGGTGGAGTCCGGTGCGGGTGAGGGCTCATCGATCGAGGACACGCAGTTCGAGCGAGCGGGCGCGCGCATGCTCGACCGCGCGGAGGACGTCTTCGAGCAGGCCGAGCTCGTCCTGAAGGTGAAGGAGCCGCTGCCGCACGAGACGGAGCTGCTTCGCGAGGGACAGGTCCTGTTCGCGTTCCTGCACCTGGCGCCGGATGTGGATCTCACGCGCCGCCTGGTGGACTCAGGCGCGGTGTGCATCGCCTACGAGACCGTCGAACTCGAGGATGGGACGCTCCCGCTGCTGGCGCCGATGTCCGAGGTCGCCGGCCGCATGGCTGCCCAGGTCGGATCCGAGTACCTGCAGCGCCCCAAGGGCGGGCGCGGCGTGCTCCTCGGCGGCGTCCCCGGTGTGCTTCCCGCCACGTGCGCGGTCCTGGGCGGAGGCGTCGTCGGGATCAACGCCGCGTTCGTCGCCTCGGGGATGGGAGCGGAGACGATTGTCCTGGACGTCGACCTCGGCCGGCTCCGATACCTCGACGAGACGTGGACCGGTCGCTTCCAGACGCTCTTCTCCAACGCGCACAACGTCGAAGAGGTCGTACTCGGCGCCGATCTCATCGTCGGCGCCGTGCTCGTCCATGGGGCGCGGACGCCGTGGGTCGTGACGCGAGACATGCTGCCCCGGATGAAGGACGGGGCTGTCATCGTGGACGTCGCGGTCGATCAGGGCGGCTGCGTGGAGACCTCGCGTCCCACGACTCACGCCGAGCCCGTCTTCTCCGTGGACGCTGTCCTCCACTACTGCGTCACGAACATGCCCGGCGCCGTACCCAGCACCTCGACCAACGCGCTGACGAACGCGACGATCCCGTATGCGCTCGCCATCGCCGACAAGGGGTGGGAAGCGGCGGCCGCCGACGATCCGGCTCTGGCGAGAGGTGTGAACGTGGTGCACGGCCGTGTCGCGTACGGGCCGGTGGCGGCGGCCCATGGACTGCCGCACGAGCCGCTCGAGGGCTTGGTGATCGGCGGGTGAGCATCAGCGGCGACAGGGGCACGGCGGATACGGCCGCTGGAGGAGCGACGGCGCCCGAGGCGACGTCCGTAGGCGAGCCGGCGGGTGTCTCACCGGTCTTCGTCTCCAACATCGCCGAGTTCCTCGGGTATCTGAGCGTCGAGCGCGGCGCGACCGGCAACACGATCGACGCGTACCGTCGCGACCTCGACGGCTACGCGACGTTCATGACCAGGAGGGGAGTACCCACGGCGCGGGACGTGGACCGCGACGACGTGACCGCCTACGTCGCCGCGCTGGTCCGTCTCGAGCTCGCTCCGACCACAGTGCAGCGGCGGGTGTCGACGGTGAAGAGCTTCCACAAGTTCCTCGTGCGAGAGGGGCTCACGGAGCACCATCCGACGGCGGACGTCCCGCTCCCCAAGACGCCGCAGCACCTGCCGGACGTGCTGAGCATCGATCAGGCCGATCTGCTGCTGTCGCAGCCCTTCCCGGACGGTCCCGCGGGCATGCGGGACCGGACGATCCTCGAGGTGCTGTACGGATGCGGGCTGAGGGCCAGTGAGCTCGCAGGTCTCGACGTCACCGACCTCGAACTGGAGCGGGGCTTTCTGCGGGTCTTCGGCAAAGGAGGCAAGGAGCGGCTCGTGCCGATCGCCGGCGCTGCCATCGGAGCGCTGCGCGAGTACCTCGAGCGCGGGCGACCGTACCTCAGGCCCGCGACGTCACGTACCGCGCAGGACCCCGACGCGGTCTTCCTGAGCGTCCGTGGTCGCCGCCTGACACGGCAGTCCGTCTTCGACATCGTGCGCAGGTACGGTCGCGTGGTCGGTCTCGACGTGCACCCGCACACGCTCCGGCACTCGTTCGCGACGCACCTCCTGGAGGGAGGGGCGGATCTGCGGGCGCTGCAGGAGATGCTCGGGCACGCGGACATTTCGACGACGCAGGTGTACACCCACGTAGACCGGCGGCATCTGAGGGAAGAGTACCTGTCCACACATCCCAGGGCGGGGCTGAGGTGAGGAAGCCGGTTAGCGCGAAGGTCGCTCAAGACACGTGTCTCGGGTATAAGAAGAGAGGAACGTGGCGAGAGCCTACGTACCGATCGTGACGCGAGGTATCGGACGGATGGAGGGATGCGTAGGTGAACGGACACATGCGGAAGCTGTTGTCGCTCTTCCTCGTGCTCGTGCTCATGCTCGCGCTCGGCGTGGGTGTCGGCTGCACGAGCAGCGACGATGAGGACACCGACGAAGAGACCGAGGAGACCACCGAAGAAGAGACCCTGGCAGGTGAAGGTCTCAAGGTCGCCATGGTGACGGACGTCGGCGGTCTCGGCGACAAGAGCTTCAACGACCTTGCGTGGGCCGGACTCCAGATGGCCGAAGAGGAGCTCGGTGTCGAGATCAAGGCACTCGAGTCCAACGAGATCGCGGACTACGAGCCGAACGTCGACCAGCTCGTCGGCGCCGACTACGATCAGATCTTCACGGTCGGCTTCCTGATGACGGACACGACGTCCGCGAAGTCGGTCGAGTACCCGGACGTGTTGTTCGGCGGTATCGACCAGTTCCTCGAGGAGCCGGCTGAGAACGCGCGCGGGCTCCTGTTCAAGGAGAACGAGGCTGCGTATCTCGCCGGTGTCGTCGCCGCGCTATCGACGACCTCCGACTACGACGATCGCCTCAACGAGGAGAAGAAGATCGGGTTCGTCGGCGGTATGGACATCCCGCCGGTACAGGCGTTCGAGGCGGGCTTCATCGCCGGCGCCCAGTCTGCGGACCCCGAGGTCGAGGTCATCAGCCTCTACTCGGGCAGCTTCGAGGACCAGGCGAAGGGCAAGGAGCTCGCGCTCTCGCTGATCGACCAGGGCTGTGACGTGGTCTTCGCCGCCGCGGGTCTCACGGGTGTCGGCAGTATCGCTGCCGCCCAGGAGGCGGGTTCGCTCTTCATCGGCGTGGACGCCGACCAGTACGAGACGGTCGAGGGCTCCGGTGACGTCATGCTGACGTCTGCCATCAAGAGGGTCGACCAGGCCGTGTTCCTGACGGTGCAGCAGATGGTCGACGATGAGTTCGCAGGAGCCGAGAACTTCTCCTTCGGCCTTGCCGAGGATGCTGTCGGGCTTGCGCCGTACCATGATTTCGAGGATGTCATTCCTCAGGAGATCAAGGATGCGGTCGACGCGGCCGAAACGGACGTGCTCGACGGCGTCATCGTCGTGCCCTACACGCGCGACGAGCTTGCTGATTGGGAGCCGCCCGCCTAGGGGCAGCAACCAGGTTCACGAGAGGAGAGAACGGCCGGCGGATACGCCGGCCGTTCTTCTTCCTTCTCTGGCAGTTCGGGTAGACTGAGATAGGACGTCCGGTCTCGTGGACGCGGAGGGAGCTGGAGCGTGGGGACGAGCGTCCTCGAGCTCAAGAACATCACCAAACGCTTCCCCGGCGTACTCGCCGTCGATGACGCATCCCTGGCTCTCCAGAAGGGCGAGATCCTCGCGCTCTTGGGCGAGAACGGCGCGGGGAAGACGACGCTCATGAACGTCGTGTACGGTCTGCTCACTCCGGACGCCGGTGAGGTCATCGTCGACGGCAAGCCCGTCGAGATCGAGTCACCTCGCAAGGCGATATCGCTCGGCATCGGCATGGTGCACCAGCACTTCATGTTGATCGAGCCGTTCACCGTCACGGAGAACATCGTGCTCGGCCAGGAGCCGACGCGCATCCCGGTCCTCCACGAGATCGACTTCGGCGCGGCCCGTGGCGACGTCGAGGACCTCTCGCAGCGATACGGACTGAAGGTCGACCCGGACGCCAAGGTTATGGATCTGCCTGTGGGGATGCAGCAGCGTGTGGAGATACTGAAGGCCCTCTACCGCGAAGCGAACATCCTCATCCTGGACGAGCCCACTGCGGTCCTCACCCCGCAGGAGGTGCGGGAGCTCTTCGGCGTCGTGCGCTCCCTCGTGTCCGAGGGTCTCTCGGTCGTCTTCATCACCCACAAGCTCGAGGAGGTCATGAACGTCGCGGACCGCGTGCTGGTGATGCGGGACGGCGCGATGGTGGGAGAGACGCGGCCCTCCGACACCGACCAGGCGGGACTCGCCCGGATGATGGTCGGTCGTGACGTGGTCTTCCGGGTAGCGAAGACGCCGCCGCACTGCGGAGGCAACGTGCTCGACGTGGACGATCTCGTCGTGGACAACGACCGCGGCATCGAGGCCGTACGCGATGTCACCTTCCACGTGTGTGCGGGAGAGATCGTGGCCATCGCCGGCGTGAGTGGCAACGGTCAGTCGGAGCTCGTGGAGGCGCTCACCGGTCTCAGGGCCGTCCGGCAGGGGACCGTCGCGCTCAAGGACGAAGACATCACTCGCATGA
>JAUVQN010000046.1 GCA_030598125.1 Coriobacteriia bacterium
CCTCGATGTGATCCCCGGCATCGTCGAGAAGGTGCGCACGAAGAACGTCCGGAGCGGTCCAGGCGGATCCCGATCACGGCCGCCGGGGCCGGAGCACGCGTAGGCATGCGTGCGACGGGGCGCGTCTGCGTCGCCATGAGCGGGGGCGTGGACAGCTCCGTCGCGGCGGCGCTCCTCGTCGGGGCGGGCCGCGACTGTGTCGGAGTCACGATGCGCCTCGGTCTCGCGGGCGGAGCCGCGGCCGGTGACGACGATGCTGTCTCCCGCGCGCGGGAGGTGTGCTCCCGGCTCGGCATCGAGCACAGGACCCTCGACGCCGCCGCGACCTTCGAGGCGCGTGTACTCGCACCGTACGCCGAAGCCTATGCTCGCGGAGAGACGCCGAACCCGTGCGTCGCGTGCAACGAGCACGTCAAGTTCGGAGCGCTGCTCGACGAGTCGGTCCGCCTCGACTGTGAGTTCCTTGCCACGGGGCACTACGCGCGCGTGGGGTGGGACACGGAGGGGTCGGCGTTCCTGAGAAGGGGCCGCGATCGGGCCAAGGACCAGTCGTACTTCCTGTATCGCGTGTCGCCGCGCACGCTCGCGTCGGTCGTGTTCCCCGTCGGGGAGCTCACGAAGGCGCAGGTACGGGTGCGCGCTGAGAGCATGGGGTTCGAGCACCTCGTGAAGTCGGAGAGCCGTGAGGCGTGCTTCGCCGCAGACGGCGATCGCTCCGGGCTCCTCCTGACACTCGCACCGGACTCGCTCGAGCCGGGACCGATCGTCGACGAGTCTGGCCGGCACGTCGGTACGCACGATGGGATCGCGCGCTACACCGTCGGTCAGCGACACGGGCTGGGAGGAGGGAGTCGGGAGCCCCGGTACGTGCTCCGGATCGAGGCGGAGCAGCACCGGCTCGTCGTCGGCGGCGCCGACGCGCTCTCCGTCCGCCGTATCGAGGCGGAGGATGTCGCGTGGTGGTCCTCGGACGACGTCGTGGACGGAGAGGTGCAGCTCCGCTATCGCGGGACCGCACACCCGGCACGGTGCGAGAGGTCGGGCGAGCGTCTGGGGGCCGAGCTCGCGGACGCCGCTCGCTGTGCGGCGCCCGGCCAATCGCTCGTGTGCTACAAAGGTGAGAGGCTGTGCGGCGGCGGGAGGATCAGGGTGGCGTCATGATCGACCTGCACGTCCACACGGCTCGCTGCCGGCACGCCACGGGGGAACCGGGGGACTACGTCGCGGTCGCCCGTGAGCGCGGTATCACCGCGATGGCATTCTCGGATCACTTGCCGCTGCTCGACGGGTCCCAGTCCGACTACGCGATGTGCTGGGACGAGCTCGAAGACTACGTGGCCGATGTCGTCGAGCTCGCGTCCTCTTCAGCGGACTCGGGGCCGGAGATACTCCTGGGTATCGAGGCCGACTGGATGCCCGGGCGCGAGTCCGAGACGGCTGCCGTGCTTGAGACGCACCCCTTCGACGTGGTCCTGGGCTCGATCCACATGCTAGACGGGTGGGCTTTCGACGATCCGCGGTTGAGGGAAGGCTACGAGGAGTGGACTCCCGACGCACTCTGGGAGGCCTACTTCGAGACACTGTGTGACGCGGCGGCCTCCGGTCTCTTCGACGTGATGGCGCATCCGGATCTCGTCAAGAAGTTCGCGTACTGGCCCGAGAGCGCCCCCGAACCCCTCTACCGACGCGCGGCCGAAGCGTTCGTGGCCGGCGGTGCGGCGGTAGAGGTGAACACCGCCGGGCTCCGCAAGCCCGTGCACGAGATCTACCCCTCGGAGACGTTCCTGTGCATCTGCCGTGAGGCCGGCGTTGCCGCGACGCTCGGCTCGGACGCGCACAGTCCTTCCGAGGTGGGGATGGATCTCGACGCGGGCGTCGAGCTGCTCCGCGCGTGCGGGTACGAGAGCGTCGTGCTGTTCCGGGACCGGCAACCGGTGGAGGTGGGGCTGGCATGAGCCCGACGGTGGGGGACGTCACGAGAGCGCTGGACCGGCGTTTCCCTGCGTCACACGCGGAGCCATGGGACCGCGTGGGCCTCGTGGTCGGCGATGCGTCGCGCGAAGTCGCGCGCGTGCTCGTGTCTCTGGATGCCGACGCGATGGCCGTCGGAGAGGCGGAGCGGGTGGGGGCTGAGCTCCTCGTCACGCACCACCCGCCGTTCCTCGAAGCGCCGCGAGATCCGTACGTCACGGGTGGGGCCTCGAGTACGGTCGGGATCGGCGGGACGAGCGTGGCGGTCGCCTCGTATCACACGAACTTGGATCGCTCCGAGGTGGGCTCGGCCGCACTGGCGACTGCGTTGGGGCTCGAGCCCGGTCCACTCCTCGCGGGGTTCGCCGAGGAGGCGTCGCTGGTGACCGCGTTCGTGCCGGCGGATGACGTCGAGACGGTGCTCGAGGCCATGTGGGCGGCGGGAGCCGGGACCATCGGAGCGTACGAGCGGTGCGCGTTCACAGGTGAGGGCCTGGGCCGCTTCGAGGCCGCCGGGGATGCTCGACCCCACATCGGCGCCGCAGGTGAGGCGGGACGTGCGAGCGAACAGAGAGTCGAGGTGCTCTGCTCCAGGAACGCTGTGCCTCTGGTGACGCGGGCCTGCATGGACGCGCATCCCTACGACGAGCCCCTCATCTTGGCCTCGGAGGTCACGCGGGCCTCTCGACGCTTGGGATACGGCCGACTCTGCACTGTCGATCCGAGCATGGAGGCGATCGCTCTCGCTCAGCGTGCTGCGGAGCGACTCGGCGGGGAGCCGAGGGTCTGGGGGGATGGCAAGACCCGCTGCACGACCGTAGCCGTGGTCGGAGGGTCCTCGTCCTCGTTCGTCGACGCGGCGGTCCGAGCGGGAGCCCAGGCGCTCGTCTGTGGTGAGGTGCGCTATCATAGCGCTCTGGAGGCGGTGGCCGGCGGCGCGACCGTGGTCGAGCTGGGGCACGACGTCTCCGAGTGGCCGCTCGTCGACGTCCTCTTCGCGGAAGTCGCCAGAGCGACGGAGCACACGGCGGTGGAGGTCGTGCGCGCGCGTCCTTCGCGTGCGTGGCGGACGTTGAGAGGAAGTCACGATGGAACGGTCTGACGCGCTGATAGAGCTTCAGGACGTCGATCTGACCATCGCACGGCTCGACCGACAGCTGTCCGAGATGCCGGAGAAGCGGGCCATCCTCGAGGCACGCAAGCGCATCGACGACATCACATCGCTCAGCGATCGCACGGACTCCTTCGTCAAACGGGTCGAGGGAGAGATCTCGCGACTCGAGGACGACGTGGCGATGCAGAACGCCAAGCTCCAGACGGAGCAGGCGAAGCTCCTCTCCGGAAAGATCGTCAACCCACGCGAGGCGCAGGCCATCTCGCTGGAGCTGGACGGTCTGAGGAGACGCAAGGAGAAGACCGAGTCGGAGATCCTCGACGAGATGGAGAAGCGCGAGAAGGCGCTCGAGCAGCGCGAGAAGATAGATCAGGCCATCGAAGCCGCGCGAGCCAAGGAGGCCGAACTTGTCGAAGGATTCAAGGGCAAGGGCGGCTCTCTGCAGGAAGAGATCGAGCGGCTCACGGCGAGACGCGCCGTGCTCGTGGAGGCGCTGGACCCAGACACGGTCGGACGATACGAGCGCCTTCGCGCCGAGAAGTCTGGCGTGGCGGTCGGGTTGTTGAGAGCCGGCACGTGTCGCGCGTGCCGGATGGAACTGCCGGCCGACGTCGCGGACGAGCTCCTCTCCGGTCCGGACGTCGCGGAGTGCCCGCTGTGCCACCGCATCCTGGTCGTGGCGTCGAACGCGCACCCGGAGGAGTAGATGGCCCCGCACGTCCTCTGGGCGGACGGGGCGTCCCGCGGCAATCCCGGGCCGGCGGCCACGGGATTCGTCATCTTCGATGCGAACGGCGTCGAGGTGGCCTCGGGCGGCCGCTTCCTCGGTACCGCCACCAACCACGTCGCCGAGTACGAGGCGGTCCTCGACGGGCTTGAGGCAGCCCGGGATCTCGATGTAGGCTCGCTCGACGTGCGTCTGGACAGCGAACTGGTCGTCCGCCAGCTGAACGGCGAGTACAAGGTGAAGGACGACAAGCTGCGGCCGCTGCACCGCGCGGCGACCGAGGTCATGGAGTGCTTCGAGGCGGTCGAGGTCACCCACGTGCCACGCGAGCGCAACGAGCGTGCGGACTCGCTGGCCAACGAGGCGATCGACGAAGCGACCGGCTCGAAGATGGCGAACGCGCCAGACTCGAGAGGCGAGACGTCAGGGATGTACGAACTCAGGGTGTCGGCGCACTTCGATGCGGCGCACGCGCTACACGGCTACCCCGGGGAGTGCAGCGAGCTGCACGGCCACACGTGGGAGGTAGAGGTCACCGTCGCGGGGACGGTCCTCGACGACGTGGGGATCGTGTACGACTTCAAGCGCCTGAAGGCGGATGTCGCCGGTGTGCTCGAGGCGTACGACCATGGCTACCTCAACGAGGTGCCGCCGTTCGACGAGCTCAACCCCACGGCGGAGAACCTCGCTCGCAAGATCCATGACGCTCTTGAAGCCCGGGTGGGTGAGGGAGTGCAGGTGCGCGAGGTCGCGGTATGGGAATCACCGATCGCCCGTATCGCGTATCGCAGGAACCGCGACTGACAGGAACCCGCTGGAGACGCAAGAACGCGATCCGGAAGGACCGCGTTCTTCTTGAGAGCATAGAAGTGTCCCAAGAAACCTCGCCCGCGGAATCCCTACTCCCTAGCTTCCCACGAGAACCCCGAAGGGCCACTCATTTCTTACCCGGTCGGCGCCTCGCTACTCAGGCCTGCCTTGCGACTGAACCCTTTCACTCCGCCCCGTCCGAGCAGCTACTGGTACGCTAGCTTTCCTGATTCGCTCGGTCCGACTTCTTGGGACGCATCGTACGATACCGCTAGTCCCAGAAGGGGTCAAGGGGTTTCTTGAAGATGGCCGCGCTTCGCGACGAGCGGTTGCCTGAGCCATCTGAGAGGTCACATTGAGGTTACTAACGGTCGAGCGGGCGGAGGCGCCGTCGATCGCGCGCATCAGACCCCGCCGTGCGCCCTTGTGGCACAATCTAAGGTAGGCCCCGAACGAGTCCTGATGGTGTGAGAGCGACCCCAGGAAGGCGGACGGGGAGCCCGTGGGAGGAGGTGTGGCTCGGATGCCCAGCGCGACGCTCGAGGAGTATCTCGAAGCCATCTACAAGCTCGGTGAGGATGGCGAGGTCAGGCCGACAGCGGTGTCGGAGACGCTCGGCGTCTCTGGGCCGACCGTCACGGCAGCGCTTCGAAGGTTGGAGGACCGCGGCTGGGTGGAGCGACCCGGGGGAGGTGTCGCCCTCACCGCGGAGGGACGCGAGGAAGCCCTGAGCATCGTGCGCCGGCACCGGCTGGCCGAGCGCTTCCTGGTGGACGTGCTGGGTCTTCGTTGGGACGAGGTCCACGAAGAGGCCTGCCGCCTCGAGCACGCTCTTTCGCCGAAGGTGCAGGCCGCGCTCGAACGCTTCCTGGAATATCCGGAGCGGTGTCCGCACGGGCACCCGATCCCCGACGCCGAGCTCTCGATCGCGACAGCGGCAGGTGTGGATCTCGCCGAGGTGCGCCCGGGCGAGCGCGGTCGGGTCGTGAGCGTCCGCGAGGAGGACGAGGAAGTCCTTCGTCATCTGTACGGTCTCGGGGTGACGCCTGGCGCGGAGATACTCGTCGTCGAGGCCGCGCCACCGGACGGCACGCTGCTCGTCAGGGTGGGGGGGCGAGACGCGCCCGTCGGGGTCGGTCTGGCGTCCTCAGTGCGCGTAGAGGTCCTCGGTCAGAAGGAGCCGGAAGGGGAGTGATCCGCTCCGGGAGCCGAAGTGCCGGAAGGTACGGTCCTCGGCCCGCGGACGCGCTCCGGTCTAGGGTCGCTGCGCGCCTTCTCTGATGGGTCGGCCGGCAGGAAGGGGAAGATACCGCGTTGAGGGGCATGCGATTCGTGGCGTGCGGACGAGGAGGGACGGGCTAGGTTGAGCAGGCTCATCACAGTCTCGAACAGACTCCCCGTGACGGTGCGCTCCACCACAGAGGGCTGGGAGTTCGAGCCGAGCGTGGGCGGGCTCGCGACGGGTCTTTCGGCCTGCCAGGGGGAGTATGACGGCCTGTGGGTCGGGTGGTCCGGACTCGCCTCCGACGAGCTCAGCGAGACAGATCGCGTGTCTATCGAGCACGAGCTCGTCTCCGCATACGACTGCATGCCGGTGGATATCGACTCGTATGCGATCGAGGGGTACTACGAGGGCTTCTCGAACCAGACGCTCTGGCCACTCTTCCACTACTTCCCGCAGTACGCGACGTTCGACGAGACACAGTGGGCCGTCTATCGGGACGTGAACCGCGCGTTCGCCGACGTCGTCCTCGAGGTGGCGGGGCCGTCCGATGTGATCTGGGTCCATGACTACCACCTGATGCTCCTGCCAGAGCTCATCCGCAGGGAGCTGCCGGAGGCGTCCATCGGCTACTTCCTCCATATCCCGTTCCCCTCGTTCGAGACCTTCCGGCTGCTGCCGTGGAGGAAGGAGCTGCTCGAGGGTCTGATGGGTGCGGACCTCGTAGGATTCCACACGTACGACTACGGCAAGCATTTCCTGGGGAGCGTTCGGCACCTCTTGGGGCACGAGCACAGCACCGGTCAGGTGAGAGCCGGTCGTCGGATCGTCAAGGTCGACTCGTTCCCCATGGGCATCGATTTCGATCGGTACGCGGACTCCAGTGAAGACCCGGCCGTCGCCCGCAAGGTCGATCGGCTCGTGGGCGAACTGGACGGTCGACAGCTCGTGCTCTCGGTCGATCGCCTCGACTACAGCAAGGGACTCCTGAACCGCCTCGAGGCTGTGGATCGCTTCCTGACAGACCATCCCGAGTACGCCGGCCGCATCCAGGTGATCATGGTCGCCGTGCCCTCCCGTTCGTCCGTGCCCGAGTACGATCTTCTGAAGCGCCAGGTCGATGAGGCGGTGGGTCGCATCAACGGGGATCACGGCGACCTGAGCTGGACGCCCGTGCGCTACATGTACTCGTCGCTGCCGTTCGACGACCTGACGGCGCTCTACAACGCCGCGGACGTATGTCTGGTCACCCCGCTCAGGGACGGCATGAACCTCATCGCGAAGGAGTACGTCGCCGCTCACAGCGAGGAGCTCGGTATGCTCGTGCTGAGCGAGATGGCCGGAGCTGCCCAGGAACTGGGGGAGGCTCTGATCGTGAACCCCATCAACATCGCCGAGTGTGCGGAGGCGCTGTGCGAGGCGCTCGGCATGGATGACGACGAGAAGCGGTCCAGGAACAGCGTGATGCGAGAGCGTCTGCGCCGCTACAACGTCGCGGCGTGGGCGCAGGACTTCGTCGAATCCCTCCGCGGCGTGAAGGTCGTGCAGGCACAACTAGACGCGAGGAAGCTGCATCGGGACGGACTCGAGCAGATGCTCGGGGACTACGCCGACGCACCGGAACGGTGCATACTCCTCGGCTACGACGGGACGCTCGTACAGGTGGCCGAGACGCCAGAGGGGGTCCCGCCAGACGACGAGCTACTGGAGCTCCTGGACGATCTCGGCAGCGTGGAGGGCAACACGGTCGTCATCATCAGCGGCCGCTCTCGCGAGATGCTGGACGAGTGGTTCGGCGGGCTCCCGCTGGGCCTCGTAGCGGAGCATGGGGCGTGGAGTCGGCCTCCCGGAGGCGAATGGCAGCAGCTCGATGCGATCGGTGTCGAGTGGAAGAACGATTTCCTGCCCATACTGCAGCTGTTCGCCGATCGCACGCCGGGGAGCTCCGTGGAAGAGAAGGACTTCTCGCTCGTCTGGCACTACCGGAGAGCCGATCCCGAGCTCGCGAACCTGCGCGCGGTGGAGTTGAGGGAGGCTATCTTGAGCCTGACGACCCATTCCGACCTCGGCGTGCTCGAAGGCAAGGGCATGATCGAGATCCGTCCCGCTCGCGTGAACAAGGGGGCGGCGGCCACGCCCTGGCTCGAAGGATGCACCGGATTCGTGATGGCGACAGGGGATGACCAGACCGACGAGGACCTCTTCGCCGTCCTGCCGGAGCAGGCGTACTCGCTGAAGGTGGGCTACGAGCCCTCGCTCGCGCGCTACTCGGTCGACGACGCCAAGGAGGTTCGGCAGGTCCTCCAGACGTTCAGGGCGGCTTCGGCGGCCGTCGGGGGCTCGACGGAGGCGGGCGCGTGAGCGACACCCTCGGTCAGTTGACGCCCTACGCGCAGGCCGCACTCTACGTATCGCTGGGTGTCCTCGCCGGATGGATCGTGGACCGGGTCGTCGCGAGAGTGCTGGGCCGATCGATGAAGCGCTCGCTCGCGCGCCGCGGGATCCAAGCCCCCGACAACATCCCACGGGCGATACGCGGGACGTTCGTGCGGATCGGTCTCTTCGCCGGCGTGTACTTCGGCGCGGGCGAGCTGGCGCTGCCGGCAAGCGTCCGGGACATCGTGAACAGCGTGCTGTTCGTCGGCATGGTCTTGGTCGTGACGAACGCGGCGACTCATCTGACGATCGCGGCCCTGAGGATCTACCTGGCGGCGCGCGGGCGGATGATGCCGTCCTCGTCGATCTTCGAGGCGATCATCTACGTGATGTACTACGGCGTCGCGTTGCTCGTCGTGCTCGACCACTTCGGCGTGTCGATCGCCCCGCTCTTGGCTGCGGCCGGCGTGACCGGCATCGTGCTGGGGCTCGCGCTCCAAGAGACGCTCTCGAGCCTCATCGCGGGGTTGCAGATCGTGGCGGCGGGGCAGATCAAGGTGGGAGACTACATCCAGCTCGATACCGGCGAAGAGGGCCGCGTCACCGACGTGAACTGGCGAAACACGGTCGTGGAGACCGTGGTGGGCAACGAGGTCGTCGTGCCCAACTCCAGGCTCGCGACGACGGTGGTCACGAACTTCGAGATGCCCGAGACGGAGTTCAACGTGAACGTCGTGGTGGGCGTGTCGTACGGGAGTGATCTCGGGCGCGTCGAAGAAGTCACGCTCGACGTCGCGCGGGAGACGATCGCTCAGGTGGATGGGACGGTAGAGGGGTTCGAGCCGTTCATCCGCTATCAGGGTTTCGGGGACTCGAGCATCGACTTGAAGGTGTTCCTGCGGGTGTACGAGTACGAGGCGCGCTACGTGCTCGTGCACGAGTTCGTGAAGCGCCTCCACGCGCGGTACGACCGGGAGGGCATGGTCATCCCGTTCCCGCAGCGCTCCGTGCATATGGAGCCCGAAAGGTAGGACCCCCGGAGCCCGGTTCGCTGGGCGCCGCGACGACCGAACCAGGACCTCGGCGCCGATGCAGCCGGGGTCTTCGTCTGTGTCTGAGGCGTGTTGTATACCGAACATATGTTCGATATACTGAGGCCATCGGATGATGGTCGGCCACCCTGGTACCGGCCATCACGCCCCTCGTGAGAGAGTCTCCATGGGCCGCAACGCCACGA
>JAUVQN010000019.1 GCA_030598125.1 Coriobacteriia bacterium
CAACCGCTCATCGGGTATCAGCCTCCGAACGGCGAGCCTCCGCCGATCAGGCTCGCGTTCACCTCGCCATCGACAGAGATCTCCTCGCCGTCTCCGAGTCCGCGCAAGATCTCCACCTGGGTGTCGGCGAACTTGCCGACCTCGACCACGCGCGTCTCTGCGACCCCGTCGATCACCACGACGACGACGTCCTCGCCGTCGTCCTCGAGCAGCGCCTCGATCGGGACGACGACAGCATCGACGATCTCCTCGAGTTCGATGTCAGCGCTCCCCTGCATCCCCACGAGGATGCTCTCGGATGTCCCAGACAGGTCTACGTAGACGGGGAACGCGTTGCCTCCTGTGACCGTCGTCCGCGACACCTGCCCGACGCGCGCCACGCTCGAGGGGAACTCCTCGAGCGGGAAGGCGTCGAGGCGGACCGAGGCCCCCATCCCAGGATCGATGCTGTCGACGTCGGCCTCGTCCACGTCACCCACGAACTGCACCGCGCCAAGCTGCACGATCGTCATCACGGGAGCCGCGGGACTAACACTCGCACCCGGCGCCGGCTCGGCCACGGCGGCAGCGACGCCCGCCCCCGTGGGGAAGGCGACCGTCCCGTCGATCGGCGCTATCAGCTCCGCGTTGTCGATGTTTCGCTGCGCGAGCTGGACCGCTTCCGCCGCTTGGGACACTTGAGCTTCGGCGGCGGCCCGCTGGGCCGAGACGTCGTCCGCAGACTCGAGCTGCTCGCGCTGGGCCTTCGCCGCGAGATACTGTGCGTACGCCTGCTCCATCTGCAGTCTCGCCTGATCGATCTGGGCATCGCGCTGGGCGGGAGTCATCTGCGAGAGTTGCAGGATCTCGGCCGCGACATCGGGATTCTCGAAGGCGAGCGCCGTCGTGTCCACCGAGCGCGGTGGGACGGACTCCAGCGCGTCCTCTTCGGCTTCGCCAAGGATCTCGTCGGCCTCGACCAGCTTGTCGTAGGCGTCCTTGGCGATCTCGTACGCCGTCAGCGCGGCCTGCTCTGCCGCGAGTGCCGACTCCTTGTCCGTCGTGGAAGGGACCTGTTTGCGTATGGAGTCGAGGCTGGCCAGCGCCTGCTCGTACGCAGCCTGCGCCCCGGCGAGCTCCGCGTACATCGGGGCGGTATCCATCAAGGCTAGCGCGTCGCCCGCCTCGACCTCCTCGCCATCCTCCACGTACACGGCCGCGAGCGTCCCTGCGGTCGGCGCGAAGACGTCGCCGCTCACGTCCGTCTCGACGGCACCGGAGACCGTGACCGTCACGGAGAGCGTGCCGGTACGCGCGGTGACCGTCTCGATGTCGCCCGCGCTCTGGCTCGCCTGGAACGCGACGAATATGCCAATGACGCCGCAGACGAGCAGCAGCGCGATGACGGCGATGATGATCTTAGCCCGACGTGACACGGGTCCTCCCATCGTCCTCGGCACGCGTTCCGCTCAGCGCCGCCGACTCCCTGTCCAGTGCCTCCTCGAGCACGGCGAGACCGTCCTCGAGGCGTGCGAGCTCCTCATCGTCCAGATACTCGAGCACGCTCATCAGCCCCTTCTCGGCTGCACCGCGCATGTCGCGCAGGACGCGCCCGCCTTGGCCCGTGAGGCATATGCTCGAGCGCCTGCGATCGACCTCGTCAGGCATGCGCTCGACCCAACCCCGCTCTTCCAGCGTGGACACGGCCGACGACATGGTCGGCGGACTCACACCGAGCGACTCGGCGAGCGAGCCTACCGTCGCCGGTCCTCGCGAGAGCTCGAGCAATGCGGCCAACTGCTGCGGAGTGCGGGAACGCTCCGGATCGGCGCCCCGTAGATCGACCTCGATCCTGAGTCTGATCAGCCGGCTCGCGCGCAAGAACGTCTCGAGCGCACCCGTGCTGGCCTGACGGACCGTCCGGCGCATTCCTTAGCCCTTCTAACTGTTCGACCGGCTAACGGTATCAACGAGGTCATGGCGCGTCAACGCCGATGCCCCTCAGCAGGCGAAGCGGTCCGCTTCACCATCGATGAGGTCGAACAGCTCGTCGATGTCCGCGAGCGCGTAGTCCGGCCGCTCGGCGAGCACTCGCTCGCGCTCGAACATCCCCCACAGCGCCGCGACGGCTATGGCGCCACCGTCGCGCGCGGCGGCCATGTCGTGCGGGCTGTCTCCGAGGTACACGCAGCGCGAGAGCTCGAGGCCGAGCTCGCCGGCGGCATGGCGCAGCGGGTACGGGTCGGGCTTGTGGATCTCGACGTCGTCGGACGTGAAGACGCGCGGGACGTACCGCTCCAGGCCGATCATGCGCACGCCGAGACCGACCGCGACGCGACCCTTCGACGTGACCACGGCCATCGGCATCCCGCGTGCTGCGAGCTCGCTCAGAACACGTTCCACGTGCGGATACGGTCGAGCGAGCTCGTCGTGGTGCGCGTGGTTGTGTGCCCGGTAGAAGGTCACCATCTCGTCTCCGCGGCCCGGGCACAGGGTCTCCATCTGCGTTCGCAGCGGGATCCCCACGCCCGCCAGGAGCACCTCGTCGGGGGGCTGCTCGTCCAGGAACTCACGCGCCGTGACGCGGAACGACTCCAGGATCAGCCCGGTCGTGTCGATGAGCGTCCCGTCGAAGTCGAAGAGGATCCCCTCGAGCTCGGCGAGGCGGACGCCGGCCGGGGGAAGGCTACTCGTCACCCTCGTCCTCGAACTCCTCGGCGGCGAGCTCCTCGGCGAGCTCCTCGTGATCGGACGCCGGGACTGCGCGCTCGCGCGCCTCGACGGAGAGCGCCTCTTGACCTTCCGCGACAGCCGCACTCCGGCGACGCTTCTTCTTCGCGGTCACACGCGCGACGGCCGAGACGCGGTCGTTCTCGGCCACGGCCATGATCTTGACTCCCTGGGTCGAGCGCCCGAGCGAGGAGATGCCCGTCGCGTTCACCCGGATGACCACGCCCTCCTCCGAGATGAGCATCAGCTCATGCTCGGGCCGAACCACCTTCATGGCGGCGAGGGGGCCCTTCTTCTCGGTGACCTGGATCGTCTTCACGCCCATCCCGCCCCGCTTCTGGACCGGGTACTGGTCCAGCACGGTGCGTTTGCCGTAGCCGCGCTCCGTGATGACCAACAGCTCGGCTTCTTCGGGGACGATCTCCATCCCCAGCGCGAAGTCGTCACCCTTCACGTTCATGCCCTTCACGCCCATCGTGTCGCGACCCATCGGACGCGCATCCGCCTCGTCCCAGACGATCGCCTTACCCGCGCTCGACGTCATCACCACTCGCTGGCCAGGTTCGACTCGACGCACGGCGATGAGCTCGTCCGCGTCTCTCAGCTTGATGGCGATGATGCCGTCCCGCCTGGAGCGGTCGTACGCCTTCATGGCGGTCTTCTTCACGAGCCCCTCGCGCGTCGCGAAGAGCAGGTAGTCGTCCTCCGGGAAGGTCTTCGTGGTGATCACCGCCGCGATCCGCTCGTCCTGCTGGAAGGGAAGCAGGTTCACCACCGCGGTGCCGCGAGCGTGCCTGGAGCCGACGGGGAGCTCGTGCACCTTCAGGCGGTAGACCTTGCCCCTGGTCGAGAAGAAGAGCACGTAGTCGTGGGTCGAGCTCACGAAGAGGTGTTCCACGAAGTCGTTCTCCTTGAGATTCACGCCTGCCTTGCCCTTGCCGCCGCGCTTCTGTTGGCGATAGGTGGCGACGGGGAGGCGCTTCACGTAGCCCGCCTTGGTGATCGTGACGACCATGTCCTCCTCGGCGATGAGGTCCTCGATGTCGAGATCCTTCGCCACATCGGAGATCTCGGTGCGACGCTCGTTCGCGAACCGCTCCCGTACCTCCGCGAGCTCGTCCTTCACGATCTTCTCGACGAGCTTCTCGTCGCCGAGCACCTTCTTGTACCAGGCGATCATCTTCTTGAGCTCGGCCAGTTCCTCCTCGATCTTCGTGCGCTCGAGACCGGTGAGGCGCCTCAGGCGCATCTCGAGGATGGCCTCCGCCTGGATCTCGGTGAGCTCGAAGCGTTCCATCAGGCCGTTCTTGGCCTCTTCCTCGTTCTCGGAGGCCTTGATGAGTCGCACCACTTCGTCGATGTTGTCGAGCGCTATCACGAAGCCGTCCAGGATGTGGGCACGCGCTTCGGCCTTCTCCAGCTCGTAGCGGGTGCGACGGACCACGACCTCCTTCTGGAAGGCGATGTAGTGGGTGATGGCCTCCTTCAGCGTGAGGGTTCTCGGGACACCGTCCACGAGAGCCAGCATGATGACGCCGAAGCCGGTCTCGAGCTGTGTGTGCTTGTAGAGCTTGTTCAGCACCACCTGTGGCACGCATGTCGTCTTGAGCTCGACGACGACCCGCATGCCCTTGCGGTCCGACTCGTCGCGAAGGTCGGATATCTCGGTGAGCTTCTTCTCGCGGACGAGATCCGCGATCGTGGTCACGAGCTTCGACTTGTTCACCTGGAACGGGATCTCCGTGATGATGATCCGCATCCTGCCGGTGCTCGTCTGCTCGATGTGGGCCTTGCCTCGGATCCTGAGGCTGCCCCTTCCCGTGGTGAACGCATCGCGGATGCCCTCGCGCCCCATGATCGACCCGCCCGTCGGGAAGTCGGGTCCCGGGATCACCGTCATGAGCTTCTCGAGCGGCACGTCGGGGTCGTCTATCTGCATGGTGACGGCATCGATGACCTCGCCCAGGTTGTGCGGCGGGATGTTGGTCGCCATGCCCACAGCGATGCCCGACGAGCCGTTCACCAGCAGGTTGGGGAACCGGGCGGGGAGCACCAGGGGCTCTTCGAGGGACTCGTCGTAGTTCGGCCCGAAGTCGACCGTGCCCTTGTCGAGATCCCTCAGCATCTCCATCGCCATGCGGTTGAGACGGGCTTCGGTGTACCGCATCGCCGCGGGAGAGTCACCGTCCACGGACCCGAAGTTGCCATGCCCGTCCACGAGCGGCGCGCGCATGTTCCAATCCTGGGTCATGCGGACCATGGTGTCGTACACGGCGGTGTCGCCGTGGGGGTGGTACTTGCCGATGACCTCGCCGACCGTCCAGGCCGACTTCTTGTGCGGTCTGGTCGGGGAGAGGCCCGCTTCGCTCATCGCATAGAGGATCCGGCGATGCACCGGCTTCAGGCCGTCCCGCACGTCGGGCAGCGCACGGGCCACGATCACGCTCATCGAATACTCCAGGAACGAGGTCTTGAGCTCGTCCTCGATGTCGATGGGCACGATCCTCGTCTCGATGATCTCCGCCATCTCTACATGACTCCTCGTTCTCGGAGGCTACGCACGGTCAAGTACAGGCCGGCGCCCGCGAGCGCCAAGCCCATGAATCCCACGATGGTCGAACCGATGAGCGCCGCCGGACCACCCGCTTCGAACGACGTGCTCAGGAGCCGCATGGCCACGAAGGCGAACACCACCCCGAGGATCAGGAGCGCGGCGCCGATGCCGAGACGCACGTTCTCCGCGGTGCTGCCCAGACCGTCTCCCTCCTCGGCGCTCAACTCCTGGAACATCTCCTCGAGCTCGGCCGAGGCGACCGGCAGGTCCGCCTCCGCCACGATCTCCTCGGTGCCCGCCCGCGTGGGCGGAGCGGAGGTCGCTGATGCACCGGGCACCGCCTTGAGCGCGGCGGCCACCGCGGCCGCGTCCACGCTCGCCTCGTCCCGCTCGCGCCGCTCCTGGGCGAGCTCGTCGAAACGCTCCTTCTCCCAGGGCGGAGGCTCGAAGCGGCTCGGCTCCCTCCGGGGAGCGCCGGGCCTGCTCTGGTCTGGTGTGTCCTTCGCCATCCGTCTTCCGCGCCGACCTCAGATATCGAGGAAGCGCACGTCTTTGGCGCGACGCTGTATGAACTCGCGTCTCGGTTCCACCTGCGTCCCCATCAGATCGCTGAAGGCCTCTTCCGCAGCCAGCGCGTCGTCCACCGTCACCTGCAAGAGCGTGCGCGTGCTCGGATCCATCGTCGTGTCCCAGAGCTGGTCGGGGTTCATCTCGCCGAGGCCCTTGTACCGCTGGATCGAGTGCTTCTTCTCGTCGAGGCCCGCGAGTATCTCCTGCAGCTCCTTCTCGCTGTAGGCATACTGCTGCTTGCGGCCTTGCGTGACCTTGTAGAGCGGCGGCTGGGCGATGTACACGTAGCCGGCCTCGATCATCTCCCTCATGTAGCGGTAGAAGAAGGTGAGGATGAGGCAGCGGATGTGGGCGCCGTCCACGTCGGCGTCGGTCATGATGATCGCCTTGTGGTAGCGCGCAGCCTCGAGATTGAACTCCTCGCCGATGCTGGTGCCCAGCGCCGTGATCATCGCTTGTATCTCGTTCGAGGTGAGCGCCTTGTTGAGGCCCGACTTCTCCACGTTCAGGATCTTGCCCTTGAGCGGGAGTATGGCCTGGAAGGACCGGTCCCTGGCCTGCTTGGCGGAGCCGCCGGCGGAGTCGCCCTCGACCAGGTAGACCTCGCACAGCGCGGCGTCGGAGAGCGAGCAGTCGGCGAGCTTGCCCGGTAGCGTGGACGACTCGAGCAGACCCTTGCGGCGCGTCAGCTCGCGGGCCTTGCGCGCGGCCGCTCTCGCCTTCGCCGCCTGGGCGGCCTTCGAGACGATGCCACGCGCCGGACGGGGATGCTCCTCCAGGTACTCGGCAACGCCCTGCATCACGGTGGAGAGGACGAATCCCCGCATCTCGGGGTTGCCGAGCTTCGTCTTCGTCTGCCCCTCGAACTGCGGATCGATCAGCTTCACGGAGATGATGGCCGTGAGACCCTCGCGGATGTCCTCGCCCGAGAGGTTCTCCTCCTTCTCCTTGAGGATGTCTTTGCGCCTGGCGTAGTCGTTCACGACGCGGGTGAGCGCACTCCGGAAGCCCTCCAGGTGCGTCCCGCCTTCGTGGGTGTGGATGTTGTTCGCGAAGGCGAGGACCGCCTCCGAATAGCCGGTGTTCCACTGCATCGCGACCTCGACCTCACCCTCGGAGGACGTGGAGTCGAAGTAGATGGGGCGCCCGTGGATCGTGTCCTTCTTCTGGTTGAGGTGCTTGACGAAGTCCACGATCCCGCCCGAGTAGCGGTACTCGACCCGCCTGGGTTCGAGCTCCCGCTCGTCGGTGAGCGTGATCTTGAGGTCGCGATTGAGGAACGCGGTCTCCTGCATCCTCGTGGAGATCGTGTCGAAGTCGAAGTCGACCGCCACGAACACAGCGTCGTCGGCCCAAACCGTGATCCTCGTGCCGGTCGCCTTGGAGCGGCCGGTCGCCTCGAGGGAGCCCTTGGGCTTGCCGTACTCGTACGACTGGGTCCAGATCTTGCCGTCCCGTTTCACCTCGACGTCGAGGCGCTTGGAGAGCGCATTGACAACCGAGACGCCGACACCGTGGAGGCCGCCGGACACCTTGTAGCCCTCGCCGCCGAACTTGCCTCCGGCGTGCAGCACGGTCAGTACGACCTCGACCCCGGTCTTGCGGTACTTCGGGACCTTGTCGACCGGGATGCCTCGCCCGTTGTCGGTGACGCTGATTGCGTTGTCGGCGTGGATGACGATCTCGACGCTCGTGCAGTGTCCTGCGAGAGCCTCGTCGACGGAGTTGTCCACGACTTCGTAGACAAGGTGGTGAAGGCCCTTCGGCCCCGTCGATCCTACGTACATCCCGGGTCGTTTGCGTACCGCCTCGAGACCCTCCAGCACCTGGATGTCCTTGGCTGAGTACGTGCTCTTGGCCACAGCGGCTCCTTCGCGCCTCATCTTGCGGGGAGTGGCGGACGATCGGGGCATCCACTACATGTCGTGGATACACCCTATATTCTAACACGAAACCTTGTATGTCTTCCCTCGTCAGACCCCCCGTACTACCGGTTCTCGCGGTCGGTTTCTGGAGCCTGTGGGGAGTCTTCTGGAGTCCGTCGTCCGAGACCCTTCTTCCATTCGAGATCGCGGCGCATCAGGGCCGCAGCAGCAGCCCTCACGTCCGGGTCGGCGATGTCCCTGGAGGCCCGATCGATCTCGGTCAACTCGGCCTCCGAGAGCGGCGCCGGAGCGACGCCCGCGTCGAGCGCGGAGCTCGCGCGGCGCTCTTCGGCTTCCGCCTGCGCCGCGTCCGACACCCGTCGGGAGACCACGAAGCGGATCGACGTCACCGCGACCTGCGGGACCGCCTCGCCGAGCCGCCGGCGCATCTCCTCGGCCATCAGCGACAGCTCGTTGGCCCATACCGCCGTGTCGACGAAGACGAGGAGCTCTCCATCGCGGAAGGAGTGCCCGATGGTGTGGGCGGCTATATCGTCTCCGCACACGCGCCCCCAGGCGGCGACCACCTCGCTCTCGTGGCGCCTCCCCTCTGGGTCCATGCGGCCCACCATCGCGTCGAGGAGGGAGCCGACGGACGCGATGTCGCGCCGGCGTTTCGCGCTCACAGTCGCACGACTTCGGCGTCGGCCAACGTCCGCTCGTCGAAGTACCCGATGTTCGTCGTGGTGACGATCGTCTGGATATCGCTCACGACCGTGTCGAGCAGGCGAGCACGCCGGCCCTCATCGAGCTCTGACATCACGTCGTCGAGGAGCAAGACCGGGCTCCTGCCCGTGGTCCCCCGCACCACCGCGATCTCACTCGTCTTCCACGCGAGCGCGACGGTCCTCTGCTGCCCCTGCGAACCGAACGCTCGTGCGTCCCTGTCGTCGATCAGGAAGACGATGTCGTCCCGGTGGGGTCCGACGAGTGTCGCGCGCCGGGCTCGCTCGTCGGCGCGTCTCCGCCCCAGCTCGGCGCGGAGCGCCTCCTCGATGCTGTCCGCCTCGGGCTGCGAGCGCCACGACCCCGGATCGAGGCCGCTCCTGTCCGCGTACTCGATCCTCAGCCGCTCGTCGCCGGCGAGCCGCCCGTGAGCGGCCGTCAACTCGGGCTCGAAGCTGGACAGGAGACGACAGCGATACGCGGTGACCCTCGCCCCGAGCTCGACCAGCCGTTCATCCCACGCAGCGGCCTGATCGCCGCCTGCCTCCTCCTTGAGAAGCGCGTTCCTCTGTCTCAGGACCTTCGCGTACTCGCGTCGGGCCGTCTTGTACGCCGGCCACAGCTGGGCCGCGACCGCGTCCGCGGCAGCCCGTCTGCGCTCTGCCGAGCCCTTCACCATGAGGAGGTCGTCCGGCGTGAACACCACGCTGGGCACGACGCCCACCACGTCTGCGACTCGGCGCTTGCGCGTCCCGTTCACGAAGAACTCTCTCGTGCCGTCTGCGTCGACACCGAGGCGCAGCTCGGCCGCGCTGCTCACGCCGGACGCCTTGAGCCCCACTTCCGCTCGAGGCCGTCCCCAGCGCACGAGGTCCTCCCACCGCGGCCGTCGGAAGGACTCTGTGGTCGTGAGCGTCTGGACCGCCTCGACGAGGTTCGTCTTGCCGGCTGCATTCGAACCAACGAGGATCGTGATCGCCTCGCAAGGAGCAAACTCCGCCCGCTCGTAGTTGCGGAAGTCCTGGAGATACAGGTGCTCTATGCGCACGCACGCGGCCTAGCCGATGCGGACGGGCATGAGGATGTAGAGAAGGTCCTCGTCTCCCACCGATGTGAGGAGCCCCGGCTTGAGCGGGCTCGTCGTCTCGAGTGCCACCTGTTCGGTCCCCGACGCGCTGACGCCATCGATCATGAACGACGAATTGAATGCGATCTCTACCTCCTCGCCCTCGGCGTCGACTTCCATGTCCTCGGAGGCTTCGCCGATGTCGGGCGTGGACGCCGACAGCGTGAGCGTGCGGTCCTCTGGCTTGATGGACACCCTCAGAGGCACGTTGTGCTGTGCCAGGATAGAGACCCTCTTCACGGCTTCCAGCAGCTCTTCCCTACCGACCACAGCCTTCGTCTCGGACTCCGTCGGGATGAGCTGCGTGTAGTTCGGGAACCTGCCGTCTATCTTGCGGGAGACGAACACAGTGCTGCCGAACTCGAACACGACTTGGTTCTCGGCCACACCCAACGACACGGTCTCCGACGATCCAGCCAGCCTGGGGATCTCGTCGACAGCCTTGTTCGGGATCACGACCTCTATCGGCTCATCGGGCCCGTCTATCTCGACTTCTCTCACCGCGAGCCGGTAGGAATCCGTGGCCACCATCTTGAGCGACCGCGGTTCCACTATCGTCAGAACTCCCGTGAGAACGGGTCTCGTCTCGTCCTTGCTCGCAGCTCTGGACACCTGTTTGATGACTTCGGTGAGCTTGTCTGTCGGCAACACCGCCACGCTGCCCGGACTCACTTCGGGGAACTTGGGGAAGTCCTCGGCATGGAGTGTGCGGACGTCGAACGAGGACTGCGCGCACGAGATCGTCGCCTCGTCCTGCGACCGTGTCTCGATGTCGACCGCAGCCTCTGGCATGCTCCTCACGATGTCCGTGAGCAAGCGGCCCGGGATCACAGCGGTGCCTTCTTCGTCTATGCGCGCAGGCATCGAATGCCTCAGCGAGACCTCGAGGTCCGTCGACTGCAGCACGAGTTCGTCACCCTTGGCGTCGAGCAGCACGCTCGAAAGGATCGGGAGTGTACTTCTCGACGAGAGCCCTCTGCTCACGATTGATATCGAATCCAAGAGCTCACTGCGCGCTGCGGAGACCTTCATTACTGTTTCCTTTCTTCACAACTACATCAAGCAGTAGTAACAGTATGTCTGTGGACACTGTGGATTCTGAGGTTCACCGCAGGTGGAACAGGCTCTATCCGTGTTGAAAGACCTGTGGAGTAGTGAGGAGAAGTATGCACATGTCCACAGGGCCCGACCGTAGTCCACAGGATCCGGCAGTCTTCCACACGCGGTCCACAGGGACCGTCCACAGATGTGCATAGTCATCACGCGCGCCGTTGTATGCGGTTCGTCAGGTCCTGCACTTGGTTGTAGACCTCGCGGTCGGAGTTCATGAGACGCTGGATCTTGTTCGTGGCGTGTATGACCGTGGTGTGGTCCCTCCCGCCGAACTCGGCGCCGATCCGAGGGAGCGAGAGATCGGTGAGCTCTCGCGAGAGGTGCATCGCCATCTGGCGGGGAAAGACGATGGACTGGGAACGCTTGTTGCCGGTGAGCTCCGACTTCTGGACTCCGTAGAACCGGCAGACCTCCGTCTGTATGGATGGTACGGAGATGGGCTGCGATCGACGCTCTGGGAAGATGTCCTTGAGCACACTCTGCGCGAGATCGAGGTTGATCGCGTGTCGGGTCAGCGAACTGAACGCGATCACGCGGATGAGGGCTCCTTCCAGTTCGCGGATGTTCGACGAGACGCGGTCGGCGATGAAGGACATCACGTCGTCGGGCACATCGAGCCCCTCGATCTCCACCTTCCTTCTCAGGATGGCGATCCGGGTCTCGACGTCGGGCGGTTGGATGTCGGTGATGAGACCCATCTCGACGCGGCTCCGGAGCCGCTCTTCGAGCGTGGCGATGTCCTTCGGTGGGCGATCCGACGACATCACGATCTGCTTGCCCGCCTGCTGCAGCGAGTTGAACGTGTGGAAGAATTCCTCCTGGATACCCTCCTTGCCCTTCAGGAACTGCACGTCGTCCACGAGCAGGACGTCGTTGGTGCGGTAGTGTCGACGGAAACCGTCGATGCGCCGCTTGCCCTTGTCCGCCAATGAGTTGATGAAGTCGTTGGTGAACTGCTCGGTCGAGACGTAGCGGACCTTCAGGTGCGGTACGTGGGATTGCGCGTAGTGCCCGATCGCCTGCAGGAGGTGTGTCTTGCCGAGGCCGACACCTCCGTATATGAAGAGAGGGTTGTAGGCGGTGCCCGGCGATTCCGCGACGGCGAGAGCCGCCGCGTGGGCGAATCGGTTCGACGAGCCGATCACGAAGGACTCGAACGTGTACTTGGGATTGAAGTCGGCCGCTGCCGCATCTCGCAGACGCCGTTGCTCAGTCTCGTCCATGCCCGGGGCGATGACGGTCTCGGGCTCCGGCGCGGGCAGTTCGGTCGGCTCCACCGCCGGAGGGGCGACCGCCACCGCTGTGTTCTCGTCGGATACTGTGAACGACACCGCGACGGGCGAACCAGCGGCGCGGGACAACGCGGAGCGGATCAGCGTCGCGTAGCGTGACTCCAGCCAGTCGCGGGCGAAGTCGTTCTGGACGGCTATGACGAACGTATCGTCCACCATCCCA
>JAUVQN010000160.1 GCA_030598125.1 Coriobacteriia bacterium
AAGGACGGTATCCCGGCGCTCACGGACCCCGCGTTCGTCACGGTGGATGAGG
Organism: Coriobacteriia bacterium; assembly: GCA_030598125.1. Taxonomy (GTDB): domain Bacteria; phylum Actinomycetota; class Coriobacteriia; order Anaerosomatales; family JAUVQN01; genus JAUVQN01. The sequence goes on from JAUVQN010000160.1 coordinate 53, forward strand.
CCGGTCTCGAAGACGACCGTACCGGCATCCTCCTGGACCTCGAGGGTGAGCAGCGATTCTACCCGTTCGGCATCCTCGTGTGGCACGAGATCGTGAACGACACCGTCGGGAGCACGGACGTGGCCGTCACGTTTTGACCGCTCTGCGGATCCGGGATCGTCTTCGACCGCGAGGTCGACGGCGACGTCCTGGAGTTCGGTGTGAGCGGTCTGCTCCACGAATCGAACCTCCTCATGTACGACCGGGGCACCGAGTCGCTCTGGTCGCAGTCGCGCGGCGAGGCCGTGGTGGGAGCGCGTACGGGCGACGTGCTCGACCTCGTCTTCCAGCAGCATCTGACCTTCGGCGAGGTGCGCGAGCTCTACCCGGACGCGCTCGTGCTGAGCGAAGACACCGGCTACACGCGGGACTACGCGAGGAACCCGTACGCTGGCTACGAGCTGGAAGAGGGCACGATGTTCCCGGTCACCGTGGACGACCAGCGCTTCTTCGCCAAGGAGCTGATGTGGTCGTTCCACGTCGGGGACACGTTCGTCGCGTTCCCCTACGAGCAGCTCGGCGACGAGACGCTCTCGCGGGACGTCGAGGGCAGTGACGTCACGATCGAGCGCGAGGGCAACGTGATCGTCGTCACTGTGGACGGGGAGCCGGTCCCCGGCTACATGGAGATGTGGTTCTCCTGGGCGACGCAGCACGAGGACGACGGCGTCGTGTGGGACCTGGAGGAGTAGGCCGATCGCGCTCCAGCCGGGACCGCGCGTCGCGCCGCGAGCGAGCGCACGTCATTCGATCGCGTAGATCGCGCCGCCGAAGTCGACCACGTAGAGCTCGCCCTCCTCGTCCTCGCCGAACGAGGAGATGCTGAGGCCGGTCTCGGCGAGCACGAAGTCCTCCCACCCGTCCTCCGTGGGGCGGAGTCCCCAGATCGTGCCGGACACGTAGTCGCCGAAGACGTACGTCCCCGCCAGCTCGGGGACCCGCTCGCCGCGGTACACGAAGCCGCCGGTCACGGACTGCCCGAGGTCGTGTCCGTACTCGAAGACCGGTGCGACGGGCTTCTCGATGTCGACCGGCTCCTGGAAGACGTGCGTGCCCTCGAGCCGATTCCACCCGTAGTTCTCGCCGCCCGCGCTGGAGGCCGGTTGGAAGTCGATCTCTTCCCAGGCGTTCTGGCCCACGTCGCCGACCCAGAGGTCCCCCGTGGCGCGGTCGAACGAGAAGCGCCAGGGGTTCCTCATGCCGAGCGCCCAGATCTCGGGGCGCACGCCCTCCTCACCGACGAACGGGTTGTCCTCCGGGACGGCGAAGGAGTCCACCGAGTGGCCCCCGACGCTCTCGCTCGCGGCGTCGGTCTCGAGTGCGGCGTCCACGCGCAGAAGCTTGCCTAGCAGCGAGGCGGGGTCCTGTCCGTTGTCCTCTGGGTCTCCGCCGCCGCCCCCGTCGCCGAGCCCGACGTACAGGTGGCCGTCCGGCCCGAACGCGAGCTGGCCGCTGTTGTGGTTCGAGTAGGGCTGCTCCACCACGAGGCGGACGATAGCGTCCTCGAGCGACACGGGGCCCTGACCGCCCGGCGCCAGGAGCCGGGCCACCACGGTCGTCCCGCTCCGGTCCGTGTAGTCGGCGTAGAGCACGTCGCTCTCGGCGAAGTCCGGTGCGAACGCGATCGACAGGAGTCCGCGCTCGTTGTCGGTGGAGACGTCGCCGGAGATGTCGAGGAATGGGTCGGTCGCCACCACGCCGTCCTCGAT
>JAUVQN010000150.1 GCA_030598125.1 Coriobacteriia bacterium
CCACGGACAGGGGAAGGTGCCCCGCTGCGCCGGCCTGCCGCGACTTCAGAGCCGAGACCTCGCTCGGCTCTGCCTCGAGGATCACGACCGGGATCTCCTTGAGCAGCTCTTCCTTCTTCAGGTGCTTCGCGAAATCGAAACCGTCCATGCCGGCCATGTCGGCATTGACGATGATCACGTCGGGCTGCCTCTTCGAGGCCACCCCGATCGCTCGAGGCGCCGACAGCGCACCGAGAAGCTCGAAGTCGTGTCCCGCGGCCTCGAACGCGTGCTCGAGGCGGTCCATGAGCTCCGTGTCTTCGTTCACGACGAGTACTCTTCTTCCGGCCACAGCGTGGAATCCCTCCTCCACGGCGGTGCGACGACGCCCCCTGCAGGCAGGGATCGCAGGCGCCTCCTCCACGAGCGTCTTGCTCGACTCTTCTAGAATCGGCAATCCTAGGCTTCGACTGAAACACTGGGTCTCGCCCGCGGGCGGAGCCCGCACGCCCGCAAGGAGGCCACACTTGACCGTCCTCGACATCACAGCCCTTGCGCACGGCGGTGACGGCGTTGCCCGACTCGAAGACGGCCGCGTCGCGTTCGTGCGCGACGCGTGCCCCGGAGACCGCGTCCGAGCCGAGATCCTTCAAGACAAGGGACGCTTCGTGCGCGCGAAGACCGTCGAGGTCCTCGAACCCTCGCCAGACCGGGTCGAGCCACCTTGTCCGTACTTCGACCGGTGCGGCGGTTGTCAGTGGCAGCATGTCGCGTACGGCGCCCAGCTCCGGGCCAAGGGATCGTCCGTCTCGGACGCGCTGGCCCGGATCGGGGGCCAGGATCCGCACCGAGTCCTCGAGCCGGTGGCGTCGCCTTCCACGTACGGCTACCGCAACAGGATCGAACTGGCCGTCGGGTGGGACGCCGACGCCGGACCCGGCCGCGGCATGTCCCTGTGCTACTCAGAACGCGGCTCGGAGGAGCTCGTGCCTGTGGAGTCGTGTCTTCTCCTACCGGAGCAGTGGGCGGGCTCCCCGCGCGCCCTCACGGGTGCGATGCGGTACTTGTGGGGTCGCGACGGCCTGCCCGTGCACCGCGTCGGCCTCCGGGTATCCGAGCGCACCGGCGACGTCGAGCTGGACCTGTGGGGCCCGCCGGGTCCCTTCCCGCGGAGTCGCGTCGCCCGCGTGCTGCACGACGCCATCGACGCGCGGACCACCGCCCGCGTGCTGGTCAGGGAGGACGTGGAGCGGAGGAGAGTCCGCGGCGTCGAGGTGCTTGCCGGACGGGGCTTCTGGACCGAGCGCCTGGCGGACCTCTCGTTCGCGGTGTCCCCGCCGTCGTTCTTCCAAGTGAACACTGCTGCCGCCGAGTCCCTGGTCGCGTCCGTCCTCGAGGCTCTCGATGGGCGCACCGGACCCGTCCTCGACGCTTTCGCGGGCGTCGGCACGTTCTCCGTGCCGGCAGCCGTGGCCGGCCATGACGTCGTCGCGGTCGAGCGCGAGAAGTCGGCCCTCCACGACCTGAAGCGCAACCTCGAGGGAGCCGGGGCCGACGCCGACGTCATCGCCGGAGACGTGGCCTACGCACTCGACGAGCTCGAGCTCATAGACACCGCTGTGGTGGATCCGCCCCGTTCGGGACTGACCGCCGACGGGCTGGCCGCCGTCGCGACCCTCCGGCCGGGCAGGATCGTCTACGTCGCCTGCGACCCAGCGACATTGGCGCGCGACGTGAGGCGCTTCCAGGAGGCCGGCTACGCACTCGTCTCCGCGCGGCCGATCGATCTGTTCCCGCAAACGTACCACGTCGAGACCGTCGCGGTGCTCGACGTCGTGGACGGTGCTACGTAGGACCTCCCCGCTCGCGCCCGGCTCGCGCCGAAGTCCGAGACGCGACTAGACCAGTGTGCCGACCTCGGGGAAGTCGAGGACGCGCTCGCCGTGAGGAGCGTCATCGTGTTCGTCCGTGAGGTCTCGACCGGCGTCGTGCATGCCCTCGTGATCTCCGTCGTCCCACATCGCGCTGTCCGTCATGTCGTAGACGGTCCCCTTGTACGCGACGTACACCGGCTTGCCGTCGCGACCGTTGAACTCACCGAGTTGCTCGAGCGTGAAGTCCCGCATCACACACCTCCGAAGCGCCCTGACGTCACACGGTATATACCACGTCCGGCCGGGGATGTGTGCGTATCCCTGTCTCTCAGACGAGGAGCGACGCGTGCGGCACCAGCGAGCGGCCCGCGCGTCGCATCGGCGACAGGTGCGAAAGGACGTCTTCCGTGGGTCGTTCAGACCCGGGACAGCCGGGAGAGGCACAGGAACGCTCTGAAGGCGATCCCCAGCACGAACGGCAGGAGGATGAGGTCTTCGAGCCCGATACGGCCATCGTGCAGACCGGCGCCCGCCGCTCTCAGGAGCTGACCGTAGTCCATGCGGACGTCGCGAGTCCCCCGGGCGAGCCCACCCGCAGCGTCGTGCCCGAGCCGTCGAACGCGGCCCCTTCGAGCGAGGAGACCAGGGGCTCCGGGGACGTCGCGGAAGCCTCGGGCTCCATCGCCAGCGCCGCAGGCGGCGCGAACCCCAGTGAGGCGAGAACTGCGAGAACTCCCGTCACGAGAACGGCGACGGCCAGGATCGA
>JAUVQN010000005.1 GCA_030598125.1 Coriobacteriia bacterium
CACCACTCGGGAGAGTTGCCCCGCGCCACACAGCCACTGCCTCGGGCGACGCGGTGTCTCAGGCGACGCGGTTCTCGATCCGCGAGATCTCCTGCTTCACGCCCGCGAAGTACGAAGGCGACACCCCGATCGCGTCGAACCCTGCGCGGACGAGCAGGGGTAGGAGCAGCGGGTCGCGAGCGCTCTCCCCGCACACGCACGAGTAGACGCCCCCCGCCCGCGCCGTCTCGGCGATCCCAGCCAGGACCTCGACGACGGCGGGGTGCGCCGGGTCGAACAGATCGGCGACCTTGTGGCTCTCCCGATCGAGCGCGAGGACACACATCGCGAGATCACTGACGCCCACGCTCACGAAGTCGGCCCCTTCGTCGAGGAAGTCCTCCAGCAGCGCCGCCGCGGCCGGTGTCTCGATCGAGACCCCGACAGCGACGTCCTCGTGTGGAAGCATCCCGAGCCTCTCGACGTGCGAGAGGACCGCACGATACTCGGCGACGAACCTGATGAACGGCAGCTTGACGCCGACGCGCGTGCAGCCGTCCTCCAGAGCCCGCCGGACCGCCCGGAGCTCCAGCTCGAGCACGTCCGGCTCCTCGAGCTCCCGGCCGATGCCTCGCCAGCCAAGGAGCGGGTTGCGCTCGATCGGCTCGTCGTCGCCTCCCACGAGCCTCCGGAACTCGTCTGTCGGCGCGTCCATCGTCTTGTACCAGACCGGCTTCCCCACGAAGAGCGCGGCGGTCCGGCCGATCCCCCGTGCGATGGTGTCCTCGAGGACCCTGCTCTGCCCGTCGCGGACCATCCTCGCGGGGTGCACGCCCGACTGCAGCAGGAAGTAGTCGTTCCGAAGCGAGCTCACGCCGTCCGCCAGCTGTGCCACGACCGTGGCGCGCTCGGGCACGAGGACGGACACGTAGACATCCATGTCCGTCGGGGGCGACTCGGCCACCTTCACCGGGCGCATGGAAAGATCGCCACGGTACACGGCTCCTCGAAAGCCGTCCACCGTGACGAGATCGCCGTCGGACAGCACGCGAGTCGCCGAGCCCGTCGAGATCACGCAGGGGATACCGAACTCCCGGAGGATGTTCGCGCCATGGCTCGTCGCTCCCCCCTCGTCGGCGACGACCGCCGCCGCATCGCGCAGGCGTACCGCGAGATCGTTCGTGAGGCGCGCCAGCACGGCCACTTCGCCGTGACGCACGCCGTGACCCCCACTCTTCTCACCGGGCCGGTCGAGGACGCGCACGCACCCGCTTCCCACCGAAGGGCTCACGCCGATACCGCGGATCGCCACGGTCTCCTCGGCGATCTGAGGGAAGAGCTTGTCCTGGCAGTCGCTGAAGACGAGCGGCCTGGACTGGAGGACGTAGAACCGGCCGCCGGCGCGGGCCCACTCCATGTCCTGCGCACCGCCGAGTAGCGCCTCGGCTTCGAGCACCCACGCGGCGAGCCGCGCGACCTCACCGTCCTTCAAGACCACCGGCGCGGAGACACTCGCCGCGCCCGACCTGGCGCCCGAGGGAACGGCGCTCACCCGGGAGTCCTCCACCGAGAAGACGTAGCGCTCCGGCGTGGCTTCACCGGATACGATGTCCTCGCCCACGCCGCGTATCGCCTCCACGACGACCGCTGAGGCGTAGCGGTTCGCCGGATCCCTTCCGAAGGCGAGACCGGCGAGCTCCGCGACGACCATCCGCTGCACGAGCACGGCGACCGCGAAGTCGTCGTGCGGGATGCCGTGCTCCCGCATGTAGAGCACGGCCCGGGGAGAGTATGCGGAGAGCCAGCAGTCGCGCACGGCACGCCCGAGTTCCCCTCTCGACGTGACACCCGGGACCGAGGTCAGCATCCCCGAGAAGCTCGTCATCGCCGAGTCCTCGAGCGTCCCGGAGCTGCGCGCGACGAGCGGTGAGGAGGGACTGGACAGGCGGTCGAAGGCCGCATCGAGCGCGTGTTCCACGTCCGGCGGAAGCGTCGCGTCGTGGAGCACTCGTGACAGTCCGCGGAACCGGAGCTCGAGTTCGTCCTCGCCCCACGCCGCCGGACCCGACGCGTCGAGAACGCTGCGGACAGAGCGCGCGAGGAAGGCGCGCTCGAACGCAGCGGTCGTGAGCACGACACCCTCCGGAACAGGGAACCCGTGGAGTGTGAGCTGCGCGAGGTTCGCCGCCTTGCCGCCGACCTCCGCGGCAGGCTTCCCTGACGCGTGCTCGAGCGGGACAACGAGCGCGTTCATCGCCGACCACTTCCCCTCTAGGGGTAGTATTCCCGCCTCGGGCGGGTGAGCGATGATACGGGACGCGGGATCGGATCAGTCCAGTGCGATCTCGCGGCTGGCGCCGGGCGGCACGTCGATGATCTTGTCGCGGTACCCGACGCGGACATCGCCGTCCTCAGCGGGGTCCGTGCGGATAGTCATCTTCTCGGGCTCGACCTCCAGCCGCACCCACTGGCCGCGGTAGCGGACCTCGAGCTTGATGCTCTCGATCTCGGACGGGAGCGCCGGGTCGACCCAGAGCATGTCCTCGCGCGTCTCGATGCCCGTATAGCCCCGCTGGATGAGATCGACCGTACCAGCCATCGCGCCCAGGTGGATGCCTTCCCTCGTGGTCCCTCCGTGGATGTCGCTCACGTCGCTCTCCAGCGCGTCCTTGAAGAACTCCCACGAGGCCTCGCGGTCCGAGCGCGCCAGCACCCACGAGTGCACGACCCCCGAGAGCGTGGATCCGTGCGACGTACGCTGGATGTAGTAGTCGACGTTCCGCCGGAGCGCGTCGCTGGGACAGTCGTAGCCCAGCCGCTCGATGAGACCGGACAGCTCGTCCATGGAGAGGAGATAGAAGAGCATGAGCACGTCGGCCTGCTTGGATGCCTTGAAGCGGTTGGCCGTGTCGCCCTCCGCTCCCAGTATTCGATCGAGACGCTGGATGTCCCCGTACTTCTCCCGGTACCCGGCCCAGTCGAACTCCTCGAGGTCCTCGTAGCCCTCGAACTGCGCCATGATGCCGTCCTCGCAGCACGGGATGAACATCTTCGTCGAGATCTCCTCCCAGCGCTCCAGCTCCTCGTCGCGGATACCGAGTCTCTCGACGAGCATCTCGCGCCTGCTGTGAGGGATGACGGCAAGTGCATCGAGCGCCCGCATCATGCACCACACGACCATCACGTTCGTGAAGGCGTTGTTGTCCAGACCAGCCGTCTCGGCGCCCGGGTATGCGTCGTGGTACTCGTCCGGCCCCATGACGCCGAGTACGACGAAGCGGTCCTTCTCCTCGTCGAACGTGGTCAGGCTCGCCCAGAACCGCGCGATCTCCAGCACCATCTCGGCGCCGTAGTAGGAGAGGAACTCGACGTCCTCGGTGACCTGGTAGTACTGCCAGACGTTGTACGCGATCGCGATGTTCACGTGACGCTGCAGACTCGAGTTGTCGGGCATCCACTCCCCCGAGCGTGGGTTCAGGTGGAGGATCTGCGTCTCCTCGCGCCCGTTGCTGCCACTTTGCCAGGGGAACATGGCGCCGTCGTAGCCGGCGAGGTACGCGGCGTGCCGCGCCTCGGGGAGCCTGCGATGGCGGTACATGAGCAGCGCGCGCGTGAGCTCGGGCATCCTCAGGTTCAGGAACGGGAAGATGAAGAGCTCGTCCCAGAACACGTGGCCCCGGTAGGCCTCGCCGTGCCAGCCTCGCGCCGGGACGCCGATATCGAGGTCGAGCGAGTTGAAGGACACCGTCTGCAGCAGATGGAAGATGTGGAGGTTCAGGATGAGCTGCGCTCGGCCCTTGGGACGCATCCCGATCCGGAAGCGGCGCCACAACGGGTGCCACGCGAGCTCGTGAGAGGCGAGCATCCCATCGCAGTCGCGCGCGCGCTCGACGTGGTTGCGCGCCTCCATGCACGGCTCGCTCGTCGCTCGGTCACGCGACAGGAACCCGCTGACGATCTTCTCGATCCTGACCGCCTCGCCCTCGACCATGTCGAAAGCGAGCTTGTGCCCGATCCAGGCCTCGCGCTCCTCGACCTCGCGTTCGGCCTCGACGGCCTCGTCCCCGCGAAAGACGCGCGTGCGCTGCGCGAACGCGATGCGGATATGCGACTGGAGCGTCTGCGTCTCCACGAGGACGATGTCGTCGCCGTAGACCCCGGTGTCGTGCGGCCTCGCGTGTCGTCCCTCGAGGCTGCGATACCGCTCCACGCCGGCGTTCTCGACCGTCCCGTCGAGCGCCGAGAGCACCTCGACGCGACCGGACCAGTCCTCGGCGACGATCGTGGTCTCGAGACCGGCGACGTGCCGCTGGCCCATGTGGACGAAGCGCCGCTGCCTGAGCGTCGTCGTGCGGCCCTCGAATCGGAAGCGGACGCGACGCGCGAGCACACCCCGCTTGATCTCGAGCTCCTGCAGGAACTCCTCGATCTCGACGTCGTCGATGGAGAACCACGCCCCGCCGTCCACGCGGAAGGTGAGCGGGAGCCAGTTCGTCGCGTTCACGAGGTCCTCGTTCTCGACCTTGCGACCCCCGACCTCGGTCATCGCGCGGTCGTAGAGACCGGCGAAGTACGTCCCCGGGTAGTGCACGTCGTCCGCGGCGGACTCCGGCGCGGCTCCCCGCGTCGCGAAGTAGCCGTTCCCGAGCGTGCACATCGCCTCCCGGTGACCTTCAGCCTCCGGGTCGTACTCGTCGTACTTGAGCGTCCAGACGTCCACTAGCCGGTCCCTTCCGCCCACGCGGCCATCCGCTCCAGGAACTGGGCCACCTCGAGCGTATCCGAGAGTGCGTACTCCGCGGCGGTCCGCCGTGACCCTTCGCCGACGACGATCCCGACACCGAGCCCGGCGATCGCGGCGAACGCGTCCTCGTCGGTGAGGTCGTCGCCGATGTAGACGGGCGCGTACTCCTTCTCTCGCCCGAGTCCCTCGAGGAGGAAGAGGACCGCCCTGCCCTTGTCCCACTCGAGATCGGGCCTGAGCTCGACCACCTTCTTGCCGCCCGACCGGCGGAGCTTGGGATGCACCGACAGTACCGCGTCCACGACGTCTTCCACCCTGGCGACGTCCTCCTCGGCCACCTGTCGGTAGTGCACGGCGACCGCGAACTTCTTGCGCTCGATCCGCGCCCCGCCGATGTTCGCGAGCCCGGCCGCGAGCTCGTCCTGCGCATCCTCGAGCAGCGGCAGGAAGGAATCGAAGCGCGCCTTCATGTCCGCGTCCACGCGCACGGTCGCCGGACCGACGATGTCGAAGCCGTGGCTCCCCGCATAGAGCGCGCCGTCGACGCCTACCTGCTCCAGCACGAAGGACACGTCGCGCCCGCTGATCATGGCGACCGGCGCGACCGCGACGAGGCGCTCCACGACCTCGCGCGTGTGCGGCGGCATGAGCGCGTCCTCCGGCCGCTCCACGATCGGCGTGAGCGTCCCGTCGTAGTCGAGGAAGAAGGCCGGCGGCCCCGCGAGCTCGCCCACCACGCGATCGAATCGCTCCAGCGCTCCTGGCAGCTCGTCGATGCGGCGCGTCGTCCCGGCTTCGTCCTCGTCCGTGACCGCCGATGCGACGTCGGATGCCACACCGATCTCCGCGAGGTCCGACACGACGACGTCCGCCCCGTGGGCGAGGAGGTCGTCGGCCTGCCCGAGCCGGTCCACGCCGACTACGAGCCCGAACCCTCCTGCACGTCCCGCCTCCACTCCGGCGAGGGCGTCCTCGACGACGATGGCACGCGACGGCTCCACTCCGATGCGGCGAGCCGCCTCGAGGAAGACATCGGGCGCGGGTTTGCCGGGCAGCTCCAGCTCTTGGGCCACGAGCCCGTCGACCTGTGCGTCGAAGAGACCCGTCGCGCCGGCCGCCGCGAGCACCGCGCCGCAGTTCTTGCTCGCGCTGATGATCGCCGTCTTGAAGCCCGCGCGACGGAGCTCCTCGAGGAACGCGATGGAGGACGGGTACGCTTCGGCGCCATGCTCCTCGAGCGTCGCCATGAACGCGTCGTTCTTCCGTCGCGCGACACCGCAGATGGTGGGATCGTCGGGCCCGTCGTCCGGAGCGCCCATGGGCAACTCGATGCCGCGGGAGGCGAGGAACGCGCTCGCGCCGTCGCAGCGCGGCTTGCCGTCGACGTAGACGCGGTAGTCCTCATCGATGCCGAAGGGGACGAAATCGGCGCCGTCCGCCTCCGCCCGCGCGAGCAGATACTCGTCGAACATGCGCTTCCAGGCCTTCGCGTGCGTCGACGCCGTGTCGGTGATGACGCCGTCCAGGTCGAACACGACCGCGTCGAAGCGCGCCTGGTCGACGGTGACGGCGGTGCGGCTCCCCGGCTCAGGCATCGTCGGTATCAGGGCTCCTCTCGGTCGCGCGGGATGCAGCGTCTCACGAATCGGCCGGCAGGTCGCGCTCGAGTATGTCGGCGATCCGCTCCGCCGCATGTCCGTCGCCGAACGGGTTCGCCGCCTTCGCCATCCGCGCATACTCCTTCTCGCTGGACAGCAGTAGCGAGACCTCGTCCACGATCCTCTCGGCGTGCGTCCCTACGAGACGCGCGGTACCCGACTCGACGGCCTCCGGCCGCTCCGTCACGTTCCGCATCACCAGCACGGGTTTGCCGAGCGCCGGACCTTCCTCTTGCAGTCCGCCCGAATCGGTCAGCAACACCGTGGCGCTGTCCATCAGCTTCACGAACGGTAGGTAGTCGATGGGTTCGAGCAGATCCACCCTCTCGGTCTCCCCGAGGATACTCTCCGCGTCCTCCCGGACCGCCGGGTTCGGGTGGACGGAGAACAGGACGTGGATGTCGTCGAAGCGCCCGACGAGCCTGCGCACGGCACCGAAGACGTCGCGCATGGGCTCGCCCCAGTTCTCACGCCGGTGCGCCGTCATGAGCACGATCCTCCTGCCACTCCCGAGGGCATCGGCGATCGGACCGGGCGGGAATCCGTACTCCTTCTCCACGGCCTCCTGGAGCGCGTCGATCACGGTGTTGCCGGTGACGAAGACGCGGCTGGGCGGAACGTCCTCCGCCAGTAGACGGGCCTCCGCCCTCGCCGTGGGCGCGAAGTGCCACTCCGCGAGCACGCTGCTGAGCCTTCGATCGATCTCCTCGGGGAACGGCTGGTAGCGATCGTCGGAGCGGAGGCCCGCTTCGACGTGACCGACCGGCACGCGCTGGTAGAACGCGGCGAGCGCCGCCACGAACGTGGTAGTGGTGTCGCCCTGGACGAGCACCGCGTCCGGACGCTCCTCCTCGATCACGGGCGTCAGGCCCTCGAGCGCGCGGGCCGTGACCTGCGTGAGCGTCTGCCGCTCGGTCATGATGTCGAGGTCGTGGTCGGGCACGATCTCGAAGAGCTCCAGCACCTGGTCGAGGAGCTCGCGGTGCTGCGCCGTCACGCAGACGACCGGCTCGAACCGGTCCTCACGCTCGCGCAGACGATGTACGACCGGGGCCATCTTGATGGCCTCCGGCCGGGTACCGAACGCGACAAGTATCTTCCGCCGCTTCATCGCCGCTCAGTATCGCACGCGGCGGCGCGGGGGTGTAGAGCGTGTGAGCGCTCAGTACGTCGAGATCGGGAGGAAGACGAAGTAGTCCCGGTTGACGAGCTCGGCTCGGACGCCGTATGCGTGACCGCCCTCGACGACGAAGCGCTGCGAGTCACGCACGACACGACTGCCCATGTCGGCGCTCACGAGGACGCGATGCTCGCCGAAGGGGCCGGGGAGGACCGTCCTGAACGTCCCGTCGGGTGCGGTCGCCAACGCGGCCACCTGGACACTCTCCCCGTTCATCTCGCGCACGATCACCACGGTCGCCCCGCGTACCGGCCGGTCGGAAGCGTCCACGACGGTGCCGTAGATGACGGCGGAGTCGCCCGAGATGGCCTGGATCGAGACGTCCATCGCGAACGACATGCGGGGTGGAGCGAAGATCGACAGCCCCGCCACCACGAGGATCGCGAGCGACGCGAGCGTGAGCATCGCGTCCTTGAAGAGACTCCTATGAGCGCCTCTGGTCGCCGTCACGGTGAGCGCCCTCATCGGACGATCGCCTCCACATCGCTCCGCACGCCGTCGGTGATGGCGCCGGTCCCGCCGAAGATGGCGGCGACGTCCACCACACCGAGCTCGCTCATCTCACCCAGATACGACTGCGTCGCCCACGGCAGTTCGTCGGGAAGCGTGAGCAACAGGACTCCCCCGTTCGCGCCGGCGGCCGCGCCGCCCGAGAGCGCGTCTGGGAACAGTCGTCCCGTGGCGAGACCGACGTAGCGCGAGTCGCTCCACGCGTTCCTGACGGCGAAATCGGCGACGAGCTTCGCCGTCTCGTAGCGGGTCGGCCCTCCGATGCGCCGGATGTCGGGTCCCGTCGCGAGCAGGGAGATCTGGTCTCGGACGCCGTCGGAGACCGCACCCACACCGCCGGCGATGATCACGTGCTGGACGTCGATCGTCTCGATGGCGCGAGCGGCGTACGGGGACAGCTGCTCCGAGCGGGTCAGGAGGACCGGGTAGCCGCGTGAGTACGAGAACGGTGTGACCGCGAGCGCGTCCGGGAAGAGGTCGCCCCGCGCCACGAACACGGTGTCCGGCGGACGAACTGCGTTCCGCTCGTCGATGCGGAGCGCGACGAGCTCGGCCGTCTCGTAGCGGTCGAGCCCCCCGTTGCGGAAGACCGTGTAGCCGAGCTGCGACAGCTGAGTGGCCACGATCTGCGAGACCGCGCCGGGCCCCCCCACGATGTGCACGTCTTTCACGCCGAGACGCTCCAGTTCCTCTACGAGGCCGGGCGGCAACGAAGCGGGACGCGTCAGCAGAAGCGGGCAGCCCAGCGCGCCGGCGAGACCACCGGCAGTGAGCGCGTCCGGGAACAGTTCTCCCGTGGCGATCACGGCGTCGTGCGACGGCTCGTCGTCGAACGTGGTCTTCGAGATATCCAGCGCCGTGGCGTACCGGTCCCGGCCCCACATCCTCAGCACTTCGCCCTCGTTCGTGGCGCGGACGATCTCGTACGACAGCGTGTAGTCCCCGGCCCCGATGTAGGCGTTCACGTCGATGACGTACGTGCCCGCCGTCGACGCATCGAATGTCATCACTTCGGGATACGAGTCGGTGACTCCCGCCGCGGCGAGGTCGAAGTCGTGGACGCTCGTCGCGTCCGGCCAGAAGAGGTAGAGGTCGAAATCGGTGCCGGCGTCCGCCGTGACGGAAACGGTCAGCCCGTCGCCGGGCTCGAGGCCGATCGAGTAGACGTCATCGGGAGCGAGCGTGGAGTCGAGACTCCCGCTGACCGGCGATGACTCGAGTGGCACGGCCCCGGCGATAGCGGCTTCCCGGACGGCCGAGGGCCTGAGCCCGCCCTTCGCGCGCGCGCTGATCCTGACGGGTGTCGCCAGCGCGCTCGCGGGAATGAGCAGGCAGAGTGCCGCCACAAGAGCGGCGATCCCGACCCATCGTCCTGTCCGCATCCGTCCCCGTCCGATCGCTCGTGTCCGCCGAGCGTCTCCACAGAGGGATCGACGCCCTTCTTGGGCCATGGGGGCCCCGAGAGTCGGTGAGGACCCTCACACTTGATATCGGGTTCGGACGGCGGCGCCTTGAGCTTGCTGGGGAATGAGTCTTCCCAGGAAAGGGGCGCATTCCTGGTGTCGGAGAGACTCCGATAAGGGTGAACGGACGAGCGGCCTCACACCGAACACCGGCGGTCGTCAGACGGCCGACTCGGACTTGACGCGAGCGGTCTTCGCCCACGCGCCGCGCCCGATAGCGATCCGGCCGATCGCCCAGACTTGCGAGACGATCATCGTGTACGAGTAGGCGGTGAAGATGAGGCCTATCGCCGGGAGCCAGCGACCCTTGAAGGGCTCGGCCGCCCGTTGCTGGTAGACCACTATGAAGACTACGAACGGGGCGATCGACAGGAAGAGACGCACCACGTTCCTCAGGGCCCCTTCCGGCATCCACACGAGGAAGCTCGTGTGCACCTCGATCACGCCCACCGTCGACAGGATGCCCAGGATGGGTCCTGCGATCACGAGCCAGATGTAGCAGCCCATGAACATGTAGACCGCGAGGTCCGCGCGCGTCCGCATCCGCACGCTCCTCGTCGACATGAGGCTCGGCAAGTGCCGCCAGCATTGGTAGTGACCCTGGATCCACCGTGTCCGCTGGCGGAAGAGAGGCCGATAGCTCTCGACCGCCTGCTGCGCGACCCACGCCGTCGGACAGAACCTGATCCGCCACCCCTCTTTGACGAGGGTCAGACCGAGATCGAGGTCCTCGGTCAGACAATCGGACCACGGCTCGGTCCCGACCGTGAGGAGCGCCGAGAGGCGCGTGAACTGCCCGTTGCCTCCGAGCCCGACGGAACCCCACGCGTCCCGCGCCTCCTGGACCATCGCGGAGAAGCCCACGAACTCCAGGTCCTGCATCCTCGTGAGGAAGTTCGCGTCGGCGTTGGCGATACGCACGCCGATCTGCAGACCGCCGACGTGGCGGTCGGAGAAGTACGGAGTCACCAGACTCAGTACCGATGGCTCCAGTTGGCCGTCGGCGTCGATGACGCAGATGATGATGTCGTCCGCCCCGCGACCCCCGAGCAACGGGTCGTGCCGGTCGACCATCCTGCAGAGCATCCCGTACGCGTGATTGAGCACGGCGCCCTTACCCTGTCCAGCGATGTCGGGTCCGCGATCCACGACCATGACGCCCTCCGCCTCGTAGGATCGGGCGACCTCGCTCGTCCGGTCCTTCGAGCCGTCGTTCATCACCATGACGAGCGTGTCGTCATAGTCCTGCCGAAGAAGCGCCTCGACCGTGTGTCCGACGACCTCCTCCTCGTTGTGACAGGGGATCACGACGCACACGAGGGGCCGATACGACGTGTCCAGCTTGGAGCGATCCCGAAGGCGCCGCACCTGGATGCTGCCGAACAAGAACAGGTAGTAGAGCCCGAAGACCGCGAGCACGTAGCTGAGCCATGTGAAGTCGGCACGCAGCACGATGCTATCCTTCCGGCCTCGTGGAGGGCGTGGGGTGGGTGTGCCCCTTCGTAGTCTGGATCGGCATCGTCGAGGTCCCGGCTACGGGACGATCTCGAGCCAGACGCCGTTCGAGATGACGTCGTCCTGTGTGATCCCCACGTAGCCGGAGGCGAGGCCTACGGGGACGTCGAAGACGACCTCCGTCACCGTCCAGCTCGTCGGCGTGACGACCGTGTCTCCGACCGTGAGCAGACCGGCGACGTCGCGGAAGCCTTCACCCGTCACGGTCACCCGATCTCCCTGAGACGCGGTCTCGACCGAGACGGAGTCGATCGCAGGCGGCAGATACGGCATGAAGAACGCGCCGTTGGAGGTGATTTCGTTCTGGACGATCCCGGCATATCCGGTCGCCGCGCCCGCGGGCACCGTCGCGATGACCTCAGTGTCGGACCAAGAGACCACGCCCGCCGGCGTGCCGGCGAACACCGGGTAACCCGTGCCCTGCAGGTCGCCGAAGCCCGTGCCGGTGATCGTCACCATGTCGCCCGGCAGGCCCCACCAAGACGAGATCGCATCCACATACGGCGGATCGACGGTCTCGACTTCGAGCCAGATGCCGTTGGACGACACGGCCTCTTTGAACACGCCGAGGTAGCCGGGGCCGACTCCATCCGGCACCGTGGCCATGATCTGCGTATCGGACCAGCTGGTGATCGCGCACTCATGCACGCCGTCTATCAGCACGACGCTTGTCGGCGCGGCGGTCCCGAAGTCGGCACCGTCTATGGTGATCTGCTGTCCCGGAGTCACCGTCGCCGCATCGACGCCGGTGACCGTCGCGGGCGTCTGGACGACCAGGTACTCTCCGTTCGAGGTGGCCCAGTCCCTGCGCACGACGCCCAGGAAGCCCGAGGTCGATCCCTCGGGGATCGTCACGACCACTTCATTCTCGGACCACGAGACGACCGGCACGGGCTGCCCGCTGAGACCGGCCCATCCGTCGCTGCCATCCCCGAATCCGACGCCCCGTATGGCGACGGTGCCGCCCGGCTCAGTCCACCAGATGGAGAGCGCATCGACTCGCGGCGCGATCGTGATGAAGACGCCGTTCGACGTGACGCCGTCGCGCTGCACACCGGCGTAGCCCTGGGTCGCAGTCTCGGGGACCGTGAACGTCACCTCGGTGTCTGACCACGTGACGGGAGCGATCGGGACGCCGCCCACCACGACCGTGTCGAGCTCGTCGCCGAAGTTCTGTCCGGCTATGGTCACGGTGTCGCCTACGAGCACGTACTCGGGCGAGACGCTCTCGACCGCCGGGTGCTCGAAGGGGATGAAGAAGATGCCGTTCGAGACGATGCCGTTCTTCACCACGCCGACGTAGCCGGCGTCCGCGCCGTCAGGCACCGTCGCGACGATCTCGGTGTCGGACCACGAGACGATAGCGCCCGGAGTCCCCGCGAACGTCACCCATCCGGTCTCCTGCTTCTTTCCGAAGGCCGTGCCGCTGATCGTGACCGTGTCGCCCGGAAGTCCCTCGATCTTGTCCAGAGCGGTCACGACGAGCGGGTCGTGTGGCACGAAGTACAGGCCGTTCGAAGCGATGCCGTCGACTACGACGCCGGCCCATCCACTCTCTGCTCCCTTGGGAACGGTGGCGACGATCTCGGTGTCGGACCAGCTCTTGACCTGACCCTTCACGCCGGCGAACGTCGGGTAGCTGGAGGTCTTCTTCGGACCGAAGTTGGCACCGTAGAACGTCACATCGGTCCCGGGAGGTGCCATGTAGGTCGACAGTGTGTCGAGTCGAGGCTGCAACTCCGGAGCACTCGCGACGAACCAGACCTCGTTGGAGTCAGTCCCATCGACCGTGACGTGGACGTAGCCATCCTCGGCCCGCGCCGGCACGACGGCGACGATCTCCGTGTCGGACCACGAGACGATGTCTGCCGACGTGTGCCATGCGAACTCGACGCCGGACTTCTTCCCCTGCGTATCGCCGAACCCCGAGCCCGAGAGCGTCACTTCGGCCACAGGATCGGCCTGCGCCGGATCGATCGCATCGAGCACCGGCGCCACCTGGGCAAGCGCGAAGTGCGGCCACATGGCGGCCAACAGAAGGAAGACGACCGTCGCGAACGCGACGAGCAGCAGCGCCGCCGGCGCTCTCTCCGCCATCGCGACCTTGTACCGTGTCCGACCGTCCTTCACGTCCGACCTCCTCGCGCACGTGCATGTCGCATAGAGCGACTCTTCAGGACCATCGGCATCCTGGACCGCAGGATTTAGCCCTCCACCTGCGGAATCTTGCAGATGGCGTGGGAAGACCGCGAGCGGGCCTCCCGCAGCGAGGAAGGGACGATGAACGGCCCTCTGGAGTAGATGAACGGTCGCCGCTCGACCGATCGAACGTGACGTCCGTCACTGGCTCTGCGAGAGACCGGACCGGCCAGGGCACGTACGACGCGCACGTCGTGCGCCTCGATGCCGGCCTAGATGTCCTCCCAGAGGGGTGTGTGGAGAGGTAGCGCTCACCGGTGGAGCACGCCACGGTCGCGACCGTCCCGCCCTCGAACTCGGGCCGCTCGGCGACTGCGAGGGCGGCGGTGACGTTCGCCCCGGTCGAGATGCCGACGAAGAGCCCCTCCTCGGCCGCGAGACGCCGGGACATGGTGATGGCCTGCTCGGTGGTGACGGTCATGACCTCGTCGACGACGTCCAGATAGAGCGTGCCGGGAATGAAGCCCGCGCCGATGCCATGGATCCCGTGGGTCGCCGGCGAGACTTCGTTGCCGGCGAGGTGCTGCGTGATGACCGGCGACTCCGCCGGCTCGACCGCGATGACTCGGACGTCGGCGCTCCTGGTCTTCATGTACCGGCCGACACCGCTCACGGTGCCTCCGGTCCCGACCCCGGCGACGAACGCGCCGATCACACCACCGACCGCAGCCGCGAGCTCCGGCCCGGTCGTCTCCACGTGCGCGAGCGGATTGGCGGGGTTCTCGAACTGGCTCGGCATGTAGCCGTCTTCGACATCGGCGAGCACGGCCTCGGCCGCCTCGATGGCGCCCGTCATGCCGCCCGCGGCGGGCGTGAGGATCAGCTCGGCGCCGTATGCGCGCAGGAGCTTCCGTCGCTCGACGCTCATGCTCTCCGGCATGGTGATCACGACGCGCTACCCACGCGATGCGCCGATCATCGCCAGCGCGATCCCGGTGTTGCCCGACGTGGGCTCCACCATCGTGGTGCGGCCTCTGACGATGCGGCCGGCCTCTTCGGCTGCGTCGATCATGGAGCGGCCGATGCGATCCTTGACGGAGCCGCCCGGGTTCAGCGACTCGAGCTTGACGACGACCGTCGCCCCGGTATGCTCCGCGAGCCTTCGCAGACGGACGGCCGCGTGCGGCCGATCGTGTCCGAGATCGATGAGGCGATGCCAGTCACTCGAGTCCCCCTTCCGTCCGCGCCCGTGACGCGAGGCTACCCGCCACCGGCTGCCGCCTCAAGGCGAGGCCGCGAGCTACACGTCCTCTCCGTCGCCCGTCTTCGCTCGGATCGTCCGCACACCGTCTCTCGCGCCCGCCAGCACGATGTCCGCCGGCCGCATCGCGAAGACGCCGTTCTCGACGACTCCGGGCACGGCGTCGAGCGCGAGCTCGATCGCGAGCGGGTCCGTGAGACTCAGCCCCTCGACGTCCAGGATCCGGTTCCCGTTGTCCGTCGTGAAGTCCTCCCGAAGCCGCGGCCGGCCGCCCAGCCCCTCGATCATGGACGCCACGAACGGCACGGCCATGGGGACGACCTCGACGGGCACCGGCACGGCGCCGAGTGCGTCAACGAGCTTCGATTCGTCGCAGATGCAGACGAACGCCCTGCTCGCGTTCGCGACGACCTTCTCCCGTGTGAGTGCGCCCCCCGCGCCCTTGATGAGCCGCAGCTCCGGGTCGGCTTCGTCCGCGCCGTCGACGTAGACCTCGGGCCGTGGACCCTCTTCGAGCGTGAGCACGCGGATGCCTCGCGCGGCGAGAGCGTGGGCGGTGGCGTCGGAGCTGGGTACGGCTCCTTCCAGCGGGATCTCGGAGCTGCCCAGCGCGTCGATGAAGTGCTCCGCCGTGCTTCCCGTCCCGACCCCGATGACGCTGTCCGGCGCGACGTACTCGAGCGCCGCTTCGGCGGCCGCCCGCTTCATGCCGTCACGCATCGCATCAGTCGTATCCTGCTCCACCATGCGACCTCTCCCTGCTCGCTACGGCTCCACCTGGTCTTCCCGACCGGCCGCTCCCATGAGCACGGCGAGGTCCACCTGGAGCCTTCCTCTGCCGACTCGTGCGGCGCACCTCACCGCCTCGGCCACGAATCCCTGCGCGCTCGCGACCGCGGATGCGGCGTCGTAGCCGCGACCGATCGCTACCGCGCATGTCGACGAGAAGAGGCATCCCGTGCCCCGTACATCGCCGGCCCCTTCCACCAGCTCGTGGACGAGGACCTCGCGACCCGCGCCGTACACGAGGACGTCCGCCGCGACTGTCCCGTCGGACGCGGCGGCCGCTATGCCGGTCACGACGACCGCCGTCCCCCACCGCTCCGCCAACGTCTCGGCCGCCCGCGCGGCGCTGTCGACATCGCGTACGTCGACGCCGGACAGAAGGGCCGCCTCGGCGGCGTTGGGTGTCACGAGCTCAGCGAACGCGGCGAGCGCGTCCGCGACCGCCGCGGCGTCCTCGGCGAGCCGTCCTCCGGTCGAGCTCGCAACGATCGGGTCGAGCACGGTCGGCGCGCCCCCGAGCGACTCCGGATCGCCCAGTCGCTCCGCCACGAGTTCCGCGTTGCCGACCGAGCCGACGACGCCCACCTTCACGCAGGCCGGAGCGCCGTCGTCGAGGACGGCCGCGATCTGTTCCGCGAGGATGTGGCCGTCCACCGGACTCGCGGAACGGAACGAGCCCGAGCTCTGCGCCGTCAGGCTCGCGACGCACGCGCACGGCGCCTGGCCGAGCGACGCGAACGCGAACGCATCCAGGAGGACGCCGGCTCCCGCGCTGGGGTCGAACCCCGCGATGGTGAGTGCTCGTTCGGTCACCGCGCACCCTCCCTGGGCTCGGTCCCACCGAAGTGGTCCCACCCTGCGGACCCGTCGGAGCGGTCGTGTCCGGCCACGGTGTCGGTGTCGCCCTCGACGACCGTGCCGACGCGACTGCACCGCGTGCCGAGCGCCTCCACGCGCGCGACCAGGTCGCTCGAGCGCTCCGCCGGCACCGCGATCGCGAGCTCGTAGTCCTCACCGCCCACGAGCGCGAGTCCCAGCGCGTCGGCGCCGAGACGCGGGGCCGCTCGCGCGAGCTCCGCGGAGATCGGCACCTCGCCTGCGTCGAGGAGGATCCCTACCCCGCTCCGCTCGCACACGTGCCCTAGATCCGCCACGAGCCCGTCCGACACGTCGATCATCGCGGTCGCTCCCGCCGCGAGGGCCGCGGCTCCTTCCGCGACGCGCGCCCGGGGACGCAGATGCGCCGTGACCAGACGCTCCTCGTCGACATCCCCCGGCGACCTCTCCTCGAGCAGCATCACGAGTCCGCCCGCCGCGTCGCCGAACGTGCCGGTGACGTAGACCTCGTCGTCCTCCCGAGCGCCGTCACGGCCGACCCACTCGCCCTCCGGCGCCTCACCGATGAGCGCCACGTTGACGAAGAGGACCGGGGCCGACGACGTGTCGCCACCCACGACGGTCACGCCGTAGGCGGAGGCGGCTTCGCTCAGGCCTTCCCAGAGCCGGTCGAGCGCCTCGACCGGGGTGGAGGGCGGTGCCGCGAGCGAGACGACGCACTCCCGGGGGTGGCCACCCATCGCCGCGATGTCGCTCACGTTCGACACGAGCGCCTTGAAACCGACGTCCGCGAGGTCCGCGCTCGAGGACAGGAAGTGCACGCCCTCCACCATGAGGTCCGTCGTGAACAGCAGGCGCGTCCCGTCGACGTCTATCACGGCCGTGTCGTCCCCGATGCCGGTGAGCGTGTGCGACCCCTCGGCCGCGGTGGCCGCGAATCGCCCGATGAGCCCGAACTCGCCGAGCGTGGCGAGGTCGGTGGCCTCGTCGGTCATCGTCCCCCCATCGTCGCTCAGACGCGCCGCGTCCGGCACGCCGTTACTCGCCGGACTCCAGGTACTCGTTCATCAGCCGCACGGCGCAGTACTGACCGCACATCGTGCACACGGACTCGTCATCGCCTCCGCGCACGTCGTGGAGCCGCCTCGCCGTGTCGCGGTCGAGCGCGAGCTCGACCTGGGCTTCCCAGTCCACGGCCCTCCGCGCGCGCGCCATAGCGTCGTCCCACTCCCGCGCCCCTCGCACCCCCTTGGCCACGTCGGCCGCGTGCGCCGCGATCCGCGCCACGATCACGCCCTCGCGCACGTCCTCCACATCGGGGAGGCACAGGTGTTCGGTCCGCGTGACGTAGCACAGGAAGTCGGCCCCCGACCAGGCCGCGAGCGCGCCACCGATCGCCGCCGTGACGTCGTCGTGTCCCGGTGCGACGTCCGTCACGATGGGACCGAGCACGTAGAAGGGGGCCCCTTCGCAGACGGTCTTCTCGAGCCGGACGTTGGCGGCGATCTGGTCGAGCGGCATGTGCCCGGGTCCCTCCACCATCACCTGCACACCAGCCGCCTTCGCACGCTTCACGAGCGCGCCGAGCGTGACGAGCTCGTGGATCTGCGAGGCGTCGCTGGCATCGGCGAGGCATCCGGGCCTGAGCGCGTCGCCGAGGCTCACGGTGACCTCGTGCTCGCGGCAGATCTCCAGCACCTCGTCGTAGCGCTCGAAGAAGGGGTTCTCGGCGTCGTTGGCGAGCATCCAGGTGGTGAGCATCGCGCCGCCGCGCGACACGATCTGCGTCACGCGCTCCGAGTCGCGCACGGTATCGAGCACCTCGCGCGTGAGCCCCGCGTGGATCGTCTGGAAGTCGGCACCTTCCTCAGCCTGGCGTCGCACCGAGTCCAGCATCGACTCGGGCGTCATGGACGTGATGCCCCCGTGCTCGTCCACGGCGCGTACGGCCGCTTCGTACACGGGGACCGTGCCGAAGACGACGAGGCACTCCGCGATGACGGCCTGGCGTGTGCGGACGAGCTGCGCGTCGGTCGAGAGGTCCATCACCGAGTCGGCACCCGCGTCCGTCGCGGCTCGCAGCTTCTCGAGCTCGAGCGGGATATCGGACGCGGTCTCGGACGTGCCGATGTTCGCGTTCACCTTCGTGCGGAGTCCCTCGCCCACCGCACAGGGACGGACGCGTTCCCGCCTGTGAGCGTTGAGGGGCACGACGACGGTGCCCGCCGCGATCCGCGCGGCCAGCGACGCCGTATCGGTGCGCTCCGCTCGCGCCAGCTCCTCCAGCAGCGGGCCCTCGGACCCGGCTCGGACGTCCTCGATGAGACTCA
>JAUVQN010000015.1 GCA_030598125.1 Coriobacteriia bacterium
CCGGTCTCGGCGCCAAGCTCGAGCGCGCGCTCATCAACTTCATGGCGGACACGCAGACCGACGCGGGCTACAAGGAATGGTGGCCGCCGGTGCTCGTGAGGGAAGAGGTCCTCTTCGGTACCGGACAGCTCCCGAAGTTCGAGGACGATCAGTTCAAGACGACCGAGGGCCTCTACCTCATCCCGACGGCCGAGGTCCCGCTCACGAACCTGCACCGCGAGGAGATACTCGAGGCCGACGAGCTGCCGCTCCACTACTGCGCGTACACGCCGTGCTTCCGCGAGGAGGCGGGCGCCGCCGGACGCGACACGCGCGGGATGATCCGGGTCCACCAGTTCGACAAGGTCGAGCTCGTGAAGATCGCGCGCCCCGAGCACTCGCTCGAGGAGCTCGCGGCGATGGTCGAGGACGCGTCGAGGGTGCTCGAGCTGCTGGGGCTGCCGTATCGCGTGATCGAGCTGTGCACCGGCGACCTGGGGTTCGCGTCGGCCAAGACGTACGACCTCGAGGTCTGGATGCCCTCGTACGGGGACTACAAGGAGATCTCGTCGTGCTCCGACTGCTGGGACTTCCAGGCCCGGCGGGCGTCCATCCGTTTCAGGAGCCCGGGAGAGTTCAAGGGGACGCGCCTCGTCCACACGCTCAACGGCTCCGGGGTCGCGGTGGGGCGCTGCGCCGCCGCGGTCATAGAGAACTACCAGCGCGAAGACGGCTCCATCGAGGTGCCGGAAGTGCTCCGCCCCTACATGCGCGTGGACGAGATCACCGCGCAGGGGTAGCGGGCGCCGGTCCGGCACGCGTCGCTCGGAACGGCCGGGGTGCCGCTCGGGCCGACGACCGGGTACATACTCCCCGTACTCCCCGGAAGCCGCCTACCCGAGAGGGACGCACTGATGACTCCACGCGACGAGCTCCGCGCCACCGTCCTCGTCATCTTCGGCGCCACCGGCGACCTCATGGGGAAGAAGATCATCCCCTCGATCCATCACCTGTTCGTCAGCGACCAGCTGCCGCTGCACTTCGCCGTCGTAGGGTTCGCGCGCCGCGACCTGTCCGACGAGGACTTCCGCGCGCGCGTGCTCGAGAGCCTGCTGGAGCGTCGCGAGATCGATCCGGACAGCGACGAGACCGCGCGGTTCCTGGAGCTCTTCACGTACTCACAGGGCCACTTCGACGAGGTGGACGCGTACGAGAGGCTCGCCGGTCACGTGCAGGGTATCCAGGACGGCTGGGGCGTGTGCACGAACAAGCTCTTCTATCTGGCGGTCCCGCCCGACTTCTACCGGAGGATCTTCGAGGCGCTGGCCTCCTCCGGCCTCACGGCGACGTGCAACGAGGAGGAGGGCTGGACGCGCGTGCTCGTGGAGAAGCCGTTCGGCAAGGACGCGGGGACCGCTCGGGCGCTCGACGAGCTGCTGGGCAGCCTCTTCCGCGAGGAGCAGATCTACCGCATCGACCACTACCTCGCCAAGGAGATGCTGCAGGGCATCATGAACTTCCGGTTCGCGAACAACCTCTTCGAGTTCGTGTGGAACCGGGACACGGTCGAGTCCATCGAGGTGTCGCTCCACGAGACGCTCGGCGTGGAGGACAGGGGCACCTTCTACGACGGCGTGGGCGCGTTGCGCGACGTCGGGCAGAACCACTGCCTGCAGATGCTCGCGCTCGTGACCATGGACCAGCCGGTGAGCCTCGCGGCCGACGCCATCCGCGCGAAGCGGGCGCAGCTGCTCGACACGCTCAAGCGGCCGACCCCCGCCGAGATCAGGCAGGATACCTTCCGCGCGCAATACGACGGCTATCGCGATATCGAGGGCGTGGCTCCGGACTCCGACACGGACACGTACTTCAAGCTCAAGACCGTGCTGCAGACGCCCCGCTGGAGAGCCGTGCCCATCACGCTGGAGGCCGGCAAGCGCATCGCGGGCGAGGCGAAGGAGATCGTCGTCAACCTCCGTCACCCGCAGCCGTGCCTCTGCGGTCCGGAAGGGCATCACATGAACCGGGTCATCTTCAGACTGGCGCCGGAGGAGTCCATCGCCATCGAGTTCTGGACGAAGAGACCCGGCTTCGAGAGCGAGCTCGAGAAGCGGGAGTTCGCGTTCTTCCTCTACGAGAAGGCGGAGAAGCTCCAGTACGTCGAGGAGTACAGCAAGCTCATGCTCGATGCGATACGGGGAGACCAGACGCTGTTCGTCAGCACCGACGAGGTCCAGGCGATGTGGGACTTCGTCGACCCGATCGAGACCGCGTGGCACGCGGGCGCCGTCCCGCTCGAGACCTACGTGCCCGACACCGACCAGGCTCCGCGCAAGGCCGAGCGTATCAACGTCGAGAGCGTGCGGGTCGTGGCGATGCGGCGCGAGATCGGCGTCGTCGGGCTCGGCAAGATGGGTGCGGGACTCGCGAGGAACCTGCTCGATCACGGCTGGCGGGTCGTGGGGTGGAACCGAACCGCGTCGGTCGGGGAGGACATGGCGGTCGACGGGCTCGAGGTCGCCTACTCGCCCAAGGAGCTCATCGAGAAGCTCACGCCTCCCCGGATCGTGTGGCTGATGCTCCCCGCCGGCAAGATCACGGATGAGGCCATCTTCGGCGAGGATGGCTACGCACAGCTGCTCTCGGAGAACGACATCCTGATCGACGGCGCGAACTCGTTCTTCCGCGACGACCTCGCGCGGGTCGGGCGGCTCAAAGAGCGCGGCATCCGCTACCTGGACGTCGGCGTATCGGGCGGACCCGGAGGCGCGAGGTACGGCGCGTGTCTGATGGTCGGCGGCGACCCGACGACCTTCGGCGAGCTCGAGATGCTCTGGAGCGACCTCTCCGTCGAGCGCGGCTACGCGCACTTCGAGGGCGTGGGGGCGGGGCACTTCGTGAAGATGGTCCACAACGGCATCGAGTACGGGATGATGCAGGCGATCGCGGAGGGCTTCGCGGTCATGCGCGACTCCGAGCTCGACATCGACCTGGTGGGGGCGGCCGAGGTGTTCAACTACGGCAGCGTCATCGAGTCGAGCCTGGTGGGGTGGCTGAAGGACGGCTACGAGACATACGGCGTGGACCTGGACGGCATCAGCGGGACGGTCTCGCACACCGGTGAGGGTGAGTGGACCGTGCAGGTCGCGCGCGACATGCGCGTGGCGGTGCCCGTCATCGAGACCTCGTTCCTGTTCAGGGTCGAGTCCGAGAAGGACCCCAGCTACACGGGTCAGGTGCTCTCGGTCCTGAGGAACATGTTCGGCGGACACAAGGCGACGTAGACGGGGGCGAGGAGCGTGGCGGTCGCGCGGATCGCCGACGCGCTGCCCGGCTCGACCGTCGAGTGGCTCGCGTCGGAAGAGGGCCCGGTCGTGAGCGCGCTCTTCCGCCGTCGCATCCTGGGCGAGTCGGAGTCGGACGCCGAGGACGTCTGGGCGCGACGCGACGACTCCGGGCCGGTCGCCGAGATCCTCGACGCCATGCGCGACGACGGCTCCTGGCAGGAGCCGGCACGCGACTACGCGAAGTACCGCGGCAACCTCTGGCAGGTGCTCTTCCTCGGCGAGCTGTGGGCCGATCCGTCCGACGAGCGCGTGCGGCGCGCGGCCGAGTACGCATTCTCGCGTCAGCACGAGAGCGGGGCGTGGGGGGTGACGTCGGCACCGAGCATGGCGATACCGTGCCTCACGGCGAACGTAGGCCGCAGCCTCGCGCGCATGGGGTATGCGGATGACGAGCGCGTCGTCGCGGCGCTCGGGTGGATCGCGGGGCAGCTCGGGGAGCTCGGCCACATCGGCTGTAGGGACGTGGACCTCTTCACGCTCAACGGCTACTGCCACATGACCATCCCGAAGCTGCTCCTCTTCATAGCCGAGGTGCCGAGGGAGATGTGGCCGGAGGGCACGGACACGCTGAAGGACGAGTGCGTCGACGCGCTCAGGGACAAGCAGGTGTACCGGAGCCTCCCATCGCTCCACCGGCAGTTCCGTGATGAGGTCAGCTCTGGACCGAAGGGCGAGATGCGGGAGGCGCGAGAGCGGTTCATCGCGGAGCACGGGCCGATCGAATACGGCGATAAGCAGGGCTGGAAGCGGTTCGGCTTCCCCCTGAGCTACAACTCGGACGCGCTGGAGGCCCTGCTCTCGCTCGCTGCGGTCGGCGAGCCGCGCAGGACCGAGTACGCTTCGGCACTGCATCTGGTCGAGGACGCGGCCGACGACGAGCTGCGCTGGACGATGCGGAACAGCCTCAACGGCAAGATGATCGCGGACGTCGAGCGCAAGGGTGAGCCGAGCAAGTGGCTCACGCTGAGAGCGCTCACGGTGCTGGACCACTTCGGGAAGTCGCAGGAGGAGCGTTCCTGACTGCGGGGCGCCACCGGACCGCGGCGGCGCGGCCGGCCTACACGACGTGGTAGTTGGCGCACATCTCCGCCTCGAAGGAGATGTGCTCGACCTCTTCGTCGGTCGCGACGATCTCGTCCGTGGCGGCGAGCTGGAAGCCTTCGTCGTCGTGTGCCTCGCGCAGATGCTGCAGGTAGAGCCTGCGATCGGGCGACAAGTACGAGGGAGGCGCCCACGCGGACCACACACCCCATTCGCTCGTGTCTCCCATGACAGCTCATCCTCTCTCGTCCGACACTGTTTGCATCGTCACGAACGAGCGGGAGGATGAGTGACTCTCGTCACATGTCGCTGCTACTTCTTGAGAAGCTCCAGGTGAGGGCCGTAGAGTCCGCCGTCGCCGGCCCGAAGCTCGTCGGTGGCGGGCACGCGGTACGCGCGGACGCGGTCGTCGAGAAAGTCCGAGAACACGAGCGTGTCCCCTTCGCGCGACACGTCGAGCGCGGTGACCTGGTTGCCGCCCACGATCGCGTCGAGCGGCTCGCCCGATCCGGTGTCGATGACGAGCACCGTGCCCCACTCCGGTCCCGGCAGATTGAAGTTGACCTCGTTGTTCGCGCCCCGGCATGCGACGAAGAGGACGGCCCCGTCAGGGCTCAGGTCGATCGTGTTCGGCTTCTGGTCGGTCGTGGCGAGCTGGCTGACCTCGTCCATCTCCATGTCGAGCTCCCAGACCGTCCCGAGCGCCATGTCGGAGGCGTAGAGCACCCCGCGCTTCTCGTCCGCGGCGAGATGGGTGACGGCCCCGCCGCCGTCGAAGACGACCCTCCCGAGACCGGTGTCCAGCGCGATCTTCTGGATCTGGCCGCCCTCGAACCCGGCGACGTAGAGGTAGGCGCCGTCCGAGGAGGCGTACAGGCTCCTGGGCGTCGGCACGGAGGCCAGTTTGCGCGTCACGGTCCCGGTCTCGAGGTCGATCACCGAGATGTCCTGTGCCGTCCAGTTGGCGACGTAGAGCGTCGAGCCGTCCGGGGACAGCGCGAGCGCCTTGCTCCACTGGCCGTCCGTGTCGAACGTGCGGAGCACGTCACGCGTGGCGGTGTCGATCTCGTAGACGCGGGCGGTCTCCATCTGGCTCACGTAGGCTCGCGAACCGTCGGGCGTCATCAGGACCTCGGTGCCGCCGTGCTCGCCGAGCACGATCGAGTCGAGGAGCCCGCCGGTCCCCGTGTCGCGGATCTCGACCGCGGCGTCGCCCTCGAACACGCTGACCCACACCTCGGACGCATCCGGAGACAGCGCGAGGCTCAACGGCCGCCCGTTCGTGGTGCTCGCGCTCACGTTGCTCACGAGCTGGCCCTCCGGGTCCATGAGGAGCTCCAGATGGGTCTCTTCCGCGAGGAAGATCTCGCGTTCGTGGGTCTCGTGACCGTCGGCCGTGACCGTGATGACGGTGCGCCCCGCCGGCACCTGCGACGCGAACGGCATCTCGCCCGTCACGACGGTGCCGTCGGAGGTCTCGATCGAGTAGCCGGCGCCCTCCGGGAAGGACGTGACGGTCAGCGTCTGGGGGAGTGAGGCGAGCTCGTAGACGAATGGACCGCTGCTGCCTCGTCCGAGCTCCACGGTGGTCTGCTCGGGCTCGAAGCCGGCACGCGACACCGCAACCTCGTACTCGCCCGGCTCGAGGCCCCCGATGTCGACGGCCCCCACGTAGCGCTCGCCCATGAAGACGATCTCCGCGTCCTCGGGGACGGCGACGATCTCGACCGACGCCGGGCGGGTCGACCACCAGTAGCCGGCTGCGGCCACCACGGCGATCCCGAGGAGCACGAGCGCCGCCGTGCGGATGCGCGCGACGCGCCGGGCCCGCTTCGCTTCGGCCGTGAAGATGTCGCGCACGACTCCCCGTCTGCGTGGCCGTTCGCCCAGCTTGTTGACGCCGCTCCCGGCGCTCGTGGACCATCGGTGGCGGCGTCTTCGGCTGTAGCTCTTCATCCACTGCTCGTACTTCACGGGCGGCTCCTGCGCGTCGGCTTCATGCGTCCGGATGCGCGGTGCCGGATCATCTTGGCGACCCCGGCCATGCGGGCGGAACCGGAGAGCGCGCTATACGACTTGCCGGTCTCGGCGCCCGGTTCCTGCGTGACGACCTCGGAGACGAGCCAGCCGACATCCGCCACGTCGCAGCCGAAACAGTCGAGCGCGAGTTCGATGTTCTCCACGCTCGACTCGAGCTCGGGGCTCACCTCGATGTCGGCGAAGAAGTCCGTGTCCACCATCCCCGGGAGCACCTGGTGGATGGAGACGGGGAGACCGGCGTTCTCCTGCGCGAGGCTCTTGGTGAGACTCGTGACGGCGGCCGTGGTCGCCGCATAGACCGTGCTGAAGGGGGCCGCTTCGCCGCCGCCTCCGCGGCCGGTCACGTTCACGATCACGCCGCCGTGCTCGATCATGCGGGGCACGAGCATCCTGCAGGCCAGCAGCGTGCCTGTCACGTTCACATCCACGATGGCGCGGATCTCGTCGGGGGAGAGCTCGTCGAGCGGACGATAGCCGCCCGAGAGGCCCGCGTTGTTCACCCAGGCGTGGATGGACCCGAAGCTCTCGAGTGCGTGGGCCATCAGGGTCTCGAGGTCGGCTTCGCGCGACACGTCAGCGGCGATGCCGGTCGCATCGATGCCCTCGGTCCGGAGCGCCGCGACCGTGTCGCGGACGGCGTCCGCCGTTCGCGACGAGACGACGACGCGAGCCCCGGCGCGACCGCACTCCTCGGCGATGCTGCGGCCGATGCCGCGGGTCGAACCCGTCACCACGACGACCTTGCCTGCGAGCGGACCGTCCGAGCCGCCCGGGGTGTCCGCCGCGCCCGTCACGCGTCGCTCCCGAGTTCGGCCTTGATCAGCTCGATCGCGTGCTCGGGATCGTCGGCGCGCACCAGCAGCCCCTCGTCGTGGAACTGCTCGAACGCCGGCCCGGGATCGAAGCCGACGAGCACGACCTTGCGCTTGATGGACAGTGCGAGCGCGATCTCTGAGAGCGTCCCCGCCTTGCCCGGGAGCGCGACGACGACCCTGCTGGAGAGCACGTTGACGTAGTTTCGACCGTATCCGAGGTCGGTCACGAGGGGGATGTCGATGTGGGCGGATGCGCGGGAGGTGTCGGCGTCGGGAAGGACGCCCACGGTGAGACCGCCCTCGTCGCGAGCGCCGCGGGCGGATGCGTCCATGACGCCGGCGTCTCTGCCGCCGTTCAGCAGCACCCAGCCCTCCCGGGCGATGAGTGCGCCCACGCGGTAGGCCAGCTCGGCGGTCGGTGCGTCCGTCTCACCGCCGCCCATGACACCTATGATCGTCCGCATCAACGGCCACCTCCGCGAACACGACAGGGCCCCGCCGCCGGCGGAGCCCCGTCTCTAGATCGACTGGCGCGCCCTGCAGGATTCGAACCTGCGACGTCCTGATTCGTAGTCAGGCCCTCTATCCAGCTGAGGTAAGGGCGCACCGGAGGTGCCCGGCCGGCCTAGCCGGCCCGAGGGCCGTTGTATCCTGCCACCGCAGGTGAGGCTTGTCAAATGGCGGAGAGAGAGGGATTCGAACCCTCGAAGGAGTGTGACCCCCTTACTCGCTTAGCAGGCGAGTGCCTTCAGCCGCTCGGCCATCTCTCCGTCGATCGGGCGCGGCCGGGCCGCGCGGGACACACATTGTAGCAGGGCAGGTCAGCGCTCGTAAGACGGTGGCGGATATGCGAAGAGGGCCGCCGTTGAACGTAGAATGGTCGATGACAGCCACGCGGAGCGAGGGAGGACGCATGTCACGCACAGGCGACGATGCGAGCGGCGGGACCCGCCGAGGGATCGCATGGCTCGTGCTGGGGTCCGTCCTTCTCGCCGCGACGGCGGCGGGCTGCACGAGCGGCTCCGACGACTCAGGTCCCGTGAGCGACAGCGACGTGCTCTACCCCGTGGTCGTGGACGGTCTGACCGGCTACATCGAAGCCGACGGCGAGATGGTCATCGACCCGCAGTTCCATGTCGGTCTCGTCCTGTGGGAGGGGCTCGCGCCCGTGCAGGAGGAGGCGGGCGGCAAGTGGGGCTACATCGACTCGACCGGCGAGTACGCGATCGAGCCGGAGTTCGATGACGTCTACAACTTCAGCGAGAGCCGGGCGCGCGTCGTCGTGGACGACCTGTTCGGCTACATCGACACGACCGGCGAGTGGGTCGTCGAACCGCAGTTCGCCAACGCCTCGGGCTTCCACGAGGGCCTCGCGGTGGCCCAGCCGGAGGCCGGCGGTCCGGTCGGCTACATCGACGAGGACGGCGAGTGGGCACTGGAGCCGACCCTGACGCTGGCAGGCGACTTCGGCCAGGATATGGCGCCGAGTCTGGGCGAAGAGGCCTTCGGCTACATGGACGACACGGGTGAGTGGGTCATCGAACCCCAGTACGAGTCGGCGTTCGAGTTCACCGACGACGGGCTCGCGATGTTCACCGAGGGCGAGCTCTTCGGCTTCCTGGAGACCGACGGTGAGGTCGCTATCGAGCCGCAGTGGCAGTGGGCGTCGTCGTTCGCGGACGGGCTCGCACCGGCGCAGGCGGACGACGGCAGCTTCGGCTACATCGACACGACCGGCGAATGGGCGATCGATCCGGAGTATGAAGACGCCGGCAAGTTCATCGGCGGTCGTGCGCCGGTCTACCTCGGCGGCGAGGAGTGGTGGATCGACACGAACGGCGAGGTCGTCTGGCCGTAGGAGTGAGTCCGTGACGCCGGGACCGACCGCCCCGCTCGCCTAGCCTCAACCGCCCGGACCGCAGCCGCCTCCCGACTCGGTGCCGATGAGTGAGAGCGGACCCTCGCCCGCCTCGAGGTCGCTCGAGAGGATCATCCTCCGCTCGCCGTCGCCGGTCGTCAGGACCCACAGGGCCTCGGTGCCGATCCCCGGACCCGCCGCGTAGGGTGGCGTCTGTGTGAGCAGATAGACTGCGTCACCCCCTTCGTTCGTGGTGACGTCGGCGAGTGCGGTGCCTGCTTCGATCTTCTCGGAGACGACCGTCTCGCCGGTAGCCGTGTCGTACACGACGACGCGGTCCGCACGTCCGAGCGTGAGTTCCGACACCGCCACGCGTCCAACGTCGCCCGAGAAGCAGGCGGCCACGTCGCCATCGGCCAAGGGGTCGCCGAGGGCGAGCGTGCTCGGAGGTCCGCCGCCGAGCGTGACGAGCGTGGGTTGTGTGCGGGTCGGATCGCCGGGGTCAGGCACGGTCGCGACCACGAGCGTGGAGCCGTCCGATGCGACGTCGAGGACGCGGACCGACTCCAACAGCGGTGTGGCGTCCGCGGGGTCTCCCCCCGTACGTTCGTGGCGGTAGAGGTCTCCGGCGCCCGTCCCGGCGTCCGACGGCACGACGTACAGGAGACTGCTCTCGGTGAGACGGACGAGCTCGGGTCCCCGCTCGGGCTCGAACGGCCCGATCACCGTGCTCTCGCCCGACGGGCCGGCAAGTGTGATGGACGACCCTTCTTCGAGAAGGGGCGTCCCTTCCGCGTCCTCGGCCACGCTCACGTACGCGAGATCGTCAGCGGAGCCGCCGCAGACGGCCTGCAGCACCGAGGACGCGATCGTCTCCTCCTGGCCGGTCTCCATGTCGCGGACCCTGAGCTCGGGCAGGTCCGCGGTCTCCGTGAGGAACGCGATCCGTCCCATGTCGTCCGAGCCCACGACGCCCACACAGTCGCTCGCGACGAACCGCGTGTCGCCCGTGTCGACGTCGAAGGAGTCGAGCGCCGTGTGCCCATCGTCGTGCGCCAGGTGGAGGATCGAGCCATCCGCCGGCGAGTCCGCGCTGGCGACGTACACCGCCTCGGCATCGATCTCCGCCAGGACCTCGGTGGACGCTCCGCCAGGACCACTCGACATCAGAGTCGAGCCTTGGAAGAGGTAGACCAGGTCAGGGGTGCCAGGGCTCGTGGCGGGCACGCTGTCCGTCGCTGACGTGTCGTTCGCGCTGGCGGCGGCACATCCGGCGAGCATGGAGACGACGGCGAGGGCCAGAGCCGGCGCCGACAGGGCGACTCGGCGCATCGGCGCGGACCGGCGCGTCCTTCTGCTCCTCACGCGTTCGTCACCTCCACCAGTTGTTGTACCGGCGGCAGGAGTAGCCTGAGAGACCGCTCCACGCGCGGACGACGTGCACGACCCGATCGTACCTGTACGAGGTCGTGGACTCGAACACGCGGGCTCCTCCGCTGGTCACGTAGTCCACCATCATCACGTGAGAGCCTGGCTTCACGTAGATGTCGCCGAGCCGCTGTAGCAACGTGGTGATCGGGCCCAGGTAGTAGGAGACGCTCGTGTAGCAGAGCGACACCGTGCTGCGCTTGTAGCCCAGACCCCACAGACGCGTGACGAGTCCGGAGCAGTCAGTACCCGACGTGCACCAGCGCTTCCCGCCGGTACAGTTGATGTCCCCCGCGTCGTAGTTGCGGGCCATGCGGTCGTTGAACTGGTAGGGGAGGTCCCATCCGCCCCAGCAGTACGGGACCGACTGCCAGTAGCGGTTGTACCTCGTGATGTAGCGAGGCTTCGAGTCACCGCAGGAGCGGTAGTAGTCGTACTTGTCGCACCACCAGCGGTTGTTGCAGTACTGCATAGCGCGGTCCCAACCGTCGAAGCGGTCCCAGATCGCGTACGCCGCCTGCGGTCGCGTGAGACTCGCGAGCCGGCGCGTCGCATCCGCGGTCCAGACCTTCACGCGATCCGCGAGGCTCCGCGCTTCGGCGAGCACGACGGTCCGGGCGGACGGCGAGGGATGTGCGGCAGACACGACGTCGCTCGAGTCCGCTGTGTCGTCGAGGCGGAGCACTTCCACGTCCTCGCCGGGGACGAGGGCGTAGACGTCGCCTTCGTCGCTCACGCGGATCGCACGCTCGGGGAAGGTGCGGAACCGCTCGAGCGGGACCTCGGCCGAGCGGATCGGACGCCCCTTGCGGTCGTACGCCTTCACGAAGGCGCGCATCGCCCAGGGAGCGATCTCCTCCGCCAGCACGTAGGCGTTCTCGCGCCGGTCACTCCCCACGAAGCGGACCGCGCCGAGCGCGTGCGGACTCTCCACCTCGAGTGCGCCCTTGCGGACGTCTCCCTCGTAGACCTCGATCTCGGCGGCGCGCCACGTGTCCCAGTCCTTGGTCGCCGCGTAGCGCCGGGCCGTGCCGCTCGCGCCCACGGCGAAGCGCCGCCGGTCCTCGGGCGCGAGGTCCACGACGTCACCACGCCGACGAGTCGGCACCCGTCGTGCGTCGCGTCTCCTGCCCCGCTCCACCAGCGGGACCTCCCACGCGTTCTCGATCTCGAGGAAGAGGGACGGGCCGCCTCCTCGGGGTGAGGCGTCCTCGACGCGGAGACCGGTGATCGCCTGCTCGGAGAGGTCGGCGGGGATCCCCCAGGCCTCGATAAGGACGCCGCTCGTGTCGAGGTGGTGCACCAGAGCCGGCTGCAGCGGGAGATCGAGCAGGTAGACGCCCGTCTCCGTCACGCGGATGTCGAGGGGACACAGCACGCCGTTCGGGAAGGGGATGGCTCGCTCGAACTCCCCCTCCTCGTCCAGGACGAGGAGCTTCGCGTTCACGCCGTCCACGATCCAGAAACGGCCGTCCGGGGCGATGTCGAACGCGGAAGGACCCCACTCCTCACCCTCTGGCGGCAACTCGATGCCCACCTCGTCGGGGCCGTCGCCGATCTCGAGCGAGGCGACGGTCTCGTGCCGCGCTTCATGGGGCGCGGTCGGATCGCGCTGCTCGGGAGCGCCCGACTCCGCGGCGAGCGCGGAGTGCCAGGGGAGGAGGGAGAGCGCGAGGAGGAGTACGAGAGCCTTGAGTCGAGCGCGCCCACGGACTGACGCGGCCACGCGTGGGGATCCACCGGGCGGCGCCGCGCCTGGTGGCGCACCCCGCAGCCGGTCGGTCCCTTCGCCGACCTCCGCTCTTCCGAGCCATCCAGATCCGCTGCCATGCTCTCTCACGGCAGTCACCCCCTCGTCCGTCGCCTCTCGTGACGGACGAGAGCATCCGCCCCGGCGCCTACCGAGGCCCTAGCGGGTCCTGCCGGGCCGTCCGCTGAGACCGCAGGTGCTCGTGCTCCCACGTCGCGCCCGCCGGCCGGCACAGCGATGACTGGAGGCTGCTAGACTCGGTCTACCGGATGCAGGGGGTCATCGTGCGCATCAGGGGTCCGGTCACGCTGCAGCATGACCACATCACCCGGCTCCACCACCTGGGCGGCACTAGGCCGTGTTCGAGATGCGGATGCGAGTGAGGTCACATCGGTTGGGAGCCCACTCGGCGGGAGCTCGGGTGGCGTCGACCCTCCTCCTGCTCGCGGCGGCC